>DATGXZ010000152.1:0-8257 GCA_035298445.1 Flavobacterium sp. | reverse complement strand
TTGGGTTTTGGGTGACGGACGATGGCGGAAGTTCACTACTTGTGTCTTGGAATCCTTTCCTCTCTCCTCTCTCCGCTTTCTTCTTGCTTCTTACTCCTTGTCCCTTGCTACTTGCTCCTTTTTAACAAAAACTACGGTTTTCCCGTACCCCAGTCTCGATTTCTTTCGTTAAGGGACGCATCCGCCCCTCCCCTAATCCAAAATACCCATTCCCGATGACATGGCGGTATGGGAAAACCGCACTTTTTGTTAAAGTTGGAGAGTTTGGGGTTGAGGGTTCTTGGTTCGTAGTTCTTGGTTCATAGTTGAGGGGTGAGTTGGGGTTTGGGTTTTGGGTTTTGGGTTTTGGGTTTTGGGATTTGGGTTTTGGGTTTTGGGTTTTGGATAACAAACGATGGCGGAAGTTCACTACTTGTGACTTGGGATCCTTTCCGCTCTCCTCTCTCCTCTCTCCTCTCTCCTCTTTCCTCTTTCTTCTTTCTTCTTTCTTCTTTCTTCTTGCCCCTCTCTCCTCTTCCCTCTTCATCCCTCCTTCTAAACTCACACGCCTATCAATCTTTGGTCAATTAGCCATCTGCTCGATGGAGAAAGCGATTACGGAAAACCGTAAAATGTACATTACCAGACTACTTACTTTTGGGTCAAGGGAATAACGAAGTGGGGGCGGATTCCACAGACACCGGAAGTATTTTTAAGAGACGTCCCTATCGAATCGTTGCACCAATTGCTAAGCTCTTACCGATTGCTCGCTGCTATCTAATTGACAAATGATAGTCGAAATGGAAAATACGATACCCAAATGGCGGTTCATTAGTGTGGTACTACGTCGTGCCGTGAGAATCTTATTTCGCAGGAATAAGAGAATCATGCTGCTTAAACTCGAGTATCCGAAACAATACGTATTCAGAAATTCGTATGTGGTTTTCCGCTACTCTTTCCGAAACGTCCTTTGGCTAAGCTTTGGAGGACACAGGACGACACATCCGGAATTTGCTGTATTTAACCTACCTAATCTTCCCACAGATTTCTCAATAACTGCCTACGGTTTATTTCGCCGAAACCATTATACCATCCGGTTACGACCTTCGATGGAACTTGACTCAAGCCGCTTCTCAACCTCTATTCAAAGCCATAAACTGAAGGTCAGCCCGCAGCAACTTAATAGCGCTGGAAACTCCGAGCCGGAAATTAGGGCGACCTCCATTCGGCTCGTATCGGCTACACCCGTGGCGAATTTCCCGGAAGTAACCTTCCTTCCTACAATGTTCTATAACCAAAACGACTTTATATGAAAAGAGAATATTATGAACTTCCGCCAGCAGGTTGGGTGAAAAAAGCATTATGGAAATGTGCAGGAGGGGACCGCTACCTGCTTGAACACGCCACATACTCCGATCAAATCAAATATATGTGCCTCGGAGGGATTGTTTTTGCAACCGGCGCTATGGCAGGGCTAGCCGGAGGATACGCCTTTTACACCATTTTCGAAGAGCGCGGCTCGGCCATAGATAACCCAGTCGATGTAAAGGCAGCCTTGATGGCGGTGGTGTTTGGCATTATTTGGGGACTCATTATCTACAACATTGACCGATTCATTGTGACCAGCACCGGCAAAGGTGACGGTACCGAAGCCATTACCATCGCAGAACTGAAAACCGCCCTACCACGTATCATTATGGGGGCTATTATCGCTATGACGATATCGAAACCGGTGGAAATCCGAATGTTCAAAACGGAGATTGATATCAAGCTACGGGAAAAGCAACTGGAACAACAGGCGGAATATCAGGCTAAAGTAGAGCAAACCTACGCCGATCGTGAGAAATTATTGCTTTCCGACTTCAAGAAACTCGAAGACCAGCGAAAAATTCTATTGAATAAAATCAAAGAATACGACGATCAATATCGGGAGGAAATGGCTGCGGGCCAGGGAGGAAGAGGTAAGGGAGAAGGCCCCGTTGCACTAGCCCTTAAAAGCGAACGGCAAAAGGCAGAGGCTGACCTGAACTCCTTCGACAGCTATCATTCGGATGAACTCAAAGAACTGAATAAGCGCAAAAAGCAACTCAGGGAGGCGAAAGAAAACGAACGGGGGAACAACGAAGCGATTGCGAATGGACTTGACGGTCTGCTGGAAAGAATCAAAATTGCCCATGAAGTGGCCGGATTCTGGATATCGCTCTTTATCACATTGTTATTCATGGCTATTGAGCTCACGCCGATCTTCTTTAAACTGATGCTGACCAAAACAACCTACGATTATCTCGCAGAGAATCGCGACGAACTCATAAAGGCGGAGAACGGCATCGAGGTGCAATATGACCACTATACGTCCAAAGGGGGAACCGAATTGCACCTGGTGGTCAATCATCAGGCAAAGAAGTTGATTTTCGAAAAAAAGAAAGTGGCCCAAATCCAGGAGGAACTTACCAACTACGCCATTGAACGCTATAAAGAGCGTGAAATGCGCAAAATTGACGAGAACCTCGATACGTATATCCGGGTAGCAGATGAAAAGCAAGTCTGACAGACCGCAGAATAGCCTTAAGGTACTACTTAGTATCTATTCTGGCGAAGATAAAGAATACGTCCGCACGTCGAGCCGGAAAGCCCGCATCATGTTCGCCTTCATAGGAGTCTTCGTATTACTTATTTTCAGCGGCTGTTTTTTTAGTGCCAACTCTTTTTTCTTCTCTCTTTTTGAAGGAAATCGCTGGATAAGTATTCCCATCGGGTTCACTTGGGGCTTACTGGTCGTCAACATGTATCTCCTGCTGCTTTACACGGTATCCCCGGCGATCCTGCCACATAAGAAAAATCAAAACGGTACCGCCAATCGCTTTCTTACTTTATCGATGGGACTTCGTGCCGGATTCATGTCTCTGCTCGCTATGATCATAGCACAGCCCCTGAACGTTGAATTATTCTCAGAATCGATCTCCAACAGTCTGATGCAACATATACAGGAAGAAAAAGCCCGAATGATCGCTTCCTCGAACGAATTTCTTGTGCGGGAGGAGTTGGAAGCCTTGCAGGATTTTCACAACCATATCAGGACTAAAATGCTACCTAACGATGAAAAAAGACTACTCCAACAACTATCCTTTATCGACCAAAAAGTAAAAACGGACGCCTTTTTCGTCAGAAAAACACAATCCCTGCTCAAACAACTGGATGCTGGTAAATCGGTGTTTCTACTCTCAAAAAAAGAAAAGGCCGCGCAAAAGAACCTGATTGGGCATCTGGAAGACCTTGTAAACAAAGAAATACAGAGTGACCGACGGTTTCTTGAAGTCCTTAAAATGACGCATCCGGATCTGGCTAACGTAAACGGCGACTTCAACGTTTATGCGACCCGGCTGTCCACTGCAATGAAAAAAAAACGAGAAGGCTACGACCAACTCGACTATCTGTTGTCACATACTAATTTCTATGTAAAACGTATACAACTCATCCTTTTCGAACATCGTCTGTCATGGCTGACCACCTTCCTGATATGCGCTATTTTCCTATTCCCGATTTATTTGAAGTACCGGGTTCGAAACGTAACCGATTTCTACGCCCAGAGAATTATATGGGAAAAAGAAAAAGTCGAGAAAGACTATGCTCTTTTTAAAAAGAAATACTGTTCGATTCTGAGAGAAAACATCCGCAACTACAACTTTGCCTCTTTGCAACGCCTCCATATCGAACTCGAAAAGCTAAAAAGAATCGACCTGAAGCGTTATCGGAAATACCATCGCCAGGTACAGGATGAATACCGTGACGAAGTGCTGTCGAAATACGAATACTGGGCCGACCATCCGTTCCGCACCATTCCGAAATCCAATCCAAAACCCGTAATGCTGCCACCCGTAGCTATGATGGACTTCCTTTACGACGACACACAAACGAATGGGGTATGAAAGAGGGTACCATCGTAACTATACTACATGAGGAGTTCTTCATTGGGGAAGATGGGAATCGGTATGTGTCACGCACAAAAGAGATACTTACACCCCGTAAGACCTTCCTTAAAGGTGAAATCAGCGGGAAGTACCGCGGCGACCGCATATTTCTTGAAAACCCTGGTCCGAATCGGGCACTCTTCGACTTTGAAATCTATGAAGCCACGGTCGAATGTGGTTCACGTGATAACTTCCGAAAAGAAAAACCATTCAAGGTCAAGGGTAAAATTGAGTTTCCGCGCGAGAAACTACCCAACACCATACCGGTCACCATTCTCTCTGAAGGCCATGTATACGATGTGAATATACTGGAGCCCGCACTATATAATTTCGAATCCATACGGAAATACCGGCAAGTACACGGCACCGAGGCATTCGGCCATTTTACGGCGTTCATTACCGGTTATATATTCGACTATGAACGAACGGAAATTACGATAGTCGAAGAAGACGTTTCTATAACCGAACCGGAAGTAGTTACGGAAGTACTGTCTCCACTAGCGGGGGTAACCTTATCCAAAAGTAATGCTGTTGGGAATTACTTTCAAAAGCAGAAAGCGGATCGGTATGGCAATACCGTAAACTATTGGCAATTTAAACCTGTGCCCGAACCGTCTGGATGCTTCTCCGGGATTATCGGATCCATCGCCCTGGTTGGTGCCCTGCTATTTCTAGTCGTGCTCCTCCCCGGTTTCGGATACCTGCTCGCGTTTGCTGCCATCATGATGCTACTGACCTTCCTCAGACCTTTGTGGAAGTGGATCGTGCGTATCGGTGTGGTCTTCTTTCTCATTCTGTTCGGCCTTTCGCTCTTTAGGGTGGCGATGCCGAGACAGGGCCATTCTTCCTCAGCGACAAAAGACGATGCCCGGGAAGTGCATACTGTGGAAACACCTGCACCCGTTGACACCGAGCAAAAAAACACAGCCACCAACAGAAGTAGTGACAGCCTTATTAAACGTTTCCGGGCGTGGGACGATTACGAAGGCCACCACTACGAAGGCTACTATACCGTGCGACGCTCTGATTTCAATTCGTCTCATTATCACAAAGAGAACATCGGACTCCATATGCAAGGTCTGCAGGAATACAATGCCATTGTCGCTGATTTGGGGAACTATGATACCAAACGGTTGGCAGGCTTATACCACATGCTCGACAGTATCGGCGCCGCGAACCGACTCACAAAAAGGGCCTTTGCCGAAATGACTGTTTCCATGGTACAGGACATCCCCTATAGTCTGGTGCTGGAAGACGAATGCAATTCTGGTCGATACGGAGACAGTTTCATCAAACGTTACCTGTCAAGGCCCGATGCGCAGTGTGATCCGTATCAACGCTTCGGCATCAACACGCCGGTAGAATTTATCACAAATCTAAAAGGAGACTGTGACACACGTACCCTCCTATTATACACAGTGCTGGCCCATTACCAATATGATGTGGTACTACTTAGCAGCGAGGTCTACAGCCATTCGCTCCTGGGCATTGCACTTCCGTTTGACGGAATCGCCTATAACAACTCCGGACGCCGCTACATTGCGTGGGAAACCACGAATGTTGGTATTCCGCCGGGAAAAATCAATCCTGAAATGACCAATATGAACAATTGGAGAATATCCTTAAAATCAAGCCATCCATGAAAACACAGAGTATTATTGTAACGCTGATCACAGCCATTGTTTCCTTCATATTGCTTTTGTATCTGATACAGCTGCTCAGCCGGAAGTACCGTGACCTTTTAGAAACGGAAGAAGGAACGCGCCCCGCCTTCACTGCCCACTTCACAGGTCTACTCGTTTCCGGGGCGCTTTTGTTGGCAAAAGTACTGCCCCTGGTGCCTGAGGGTTTCGGTGTGCTCTGGAGCCAATACAACCGATCATTCGTTTTTGAAACAATGCAGCTTATCGCGACATTAGTGGGCTTTACGTTCTTTTGGATTATCACACTCTACTTCCTGAACACGGCGCTGCTTGGTATTATCCTGGGAAAGAGGAATGAACGCATTGAAATGGAGCGCAACAACACCTCCTTTTTCTGGATTAAAGGAGTATGCCTTTTCGGATTTTTCCTGGTGGCTGCCTCCGTCTTGGAACCCTTTCTAAGGCAGTTTTTGCCGGAATTAGACGTACCGTTATACTTTTAAACATCATCTAAACGATAGCATCGGTATGAAAACCTTACTTTATCTCCTTCTGTTTCCCTCCCTCTGCCTGTCGCAGGTAGACGTGGCCGAAATGACCCTGAAGGTTCCAATGATGGGAGAAGAATCTCTTTATTACGCGTTTGCGGCTGGCGACAACATATTGCTCAATCTGGAAGTACTGGAGGGCAAGGAACTTAAAGAGTTTGAGATTCTGGAGTATCCCGAGGCGTCGCGCTTTATGGACTATAAAACAACCAACATACGCGATAAACGGATTGCCATCGCAAAAACGGGCATATACAAATTCCGATTCTACAACTCCTCTTTGGGAAAGCGTATCTGCAAACTCAAAATACAACGTGTGCCGGAATCCGAGAAAACCCGGGATTTCAATACGGCTGTACTTTGGAAAACCGTACAGGATACGACCTATACCATTAGTAGGGAAGAGTATCTCGCACGAAGGGACACCGCGGTAGTCAACGTCGTTGACCAGGTAGCGAAAGTGCATTCTTTCGGAAATCTGAACGGGAACCGTACGGCATTCAATTTCGTTCTGCCACCAAAGACAGTGGCCTGGAGCTACTACATTGGGGTTGACCAACAAGGACAACAGGTCTACGAAAAAGCCGCGCAAATGATGAAGAGTACGGTATTTGAATCGAAACTTGTAACCTCCCCCGTCAACGCAATTGCCTTAGGCCTGCTATTTGATCTTCCGCGGCTGCAGACAGGTGAAGACATCGATTTCTATATCACGGACAACGATAACGCAACCCTTTTCAACATTGGTCAACCCTTCCGTTGTTTCAAGAAAGGTAAAGTCATCAACGACTACGGACGTATGACAGCTCCCACAGCGGGCATGCTCAACTTCTGCTTTTCAAACGACAATGCGCTGATGAGCGTTACCGTTGCCGTTAAGGTGTCCGCCATAACCGTAACTGAAATTTGGGCCACGCGAGACGTAAAAAGCGCTAACATTTCCAGCCGCCAGGAGCCCTATATGCAAAATTGAACCGTTCTTGTCTAGGAGGTACTAATCGGGTTAGATTTCCTTGCTACTTTTAATTATATATGCGGTTTTCCCGTACCCAGGTCTCGATTTCTTTCGTTAAGGGACGCATCCGCCCCTCCCCTAATCCAAAATATACATTCCCGGTGACATGGCGGTATGGGAAAACCGCACTTTTTGTTAAAGTTGGAGAGTTTGGGGTTGAGGGTTGAGTTGAGTTTTGGGTTTTGGGTTTTGGGTTTTGGGTGACAAACGATGGCGGAAGTTCACTACTTGTGTCTTGGAATCATTTCCTCTTTCCTCTCTCCCATCTCCTAACTCCTAACTCCTAAATTAAAAAAGCCCCGTTAAAACAGGGCTTTCATTTATCAAATAAACTTCTTTCTTACTTCTTCAACACCAGTTTCTTCGTTACCTCCGTTCCCTGGGCTTTGATGCGGACGTAGTAAACGCCCTCCGCTAATCCGTTTAGGGTCAGGTTGGTTTGGCTGGCGGTTGGTGTATAGCTGCCTACCACACGACCGAGGTGGTCATGGATGGTAATGGCATCCGCAATACGCTCGCCTGTTTGGACTGTGAAACGTCCGGCAGTTGGGTTCGGGTACACCGATACCTGGCGCTCTGAAAGGTCCTCCAGTCCGAGAGTCGAGCCGGTTACGTAACGTACACGCGGCGCGTCGTCATCCGTACAATTCGCATTGGCGTGCAGGTAGAAACGCACCACAGTCGCCATGTTGCCCGATGTCCAGGTGACTGGCGTCACGCCGCTGACCAGCACCTGCGTGCCTTCCGCGTTGGTGATCGTAAGGAAATCCTCCGGGTTTGAGCTCGTGAACGTATACTGCTTGTTGTTCGCCACCGCTACGTTCGAGTATTCCCCGGCCTTGCCTTCCAAAGCCACGATTTCAGGGTTTCCGGTATTTTCTAACTGCATCGTATCTTCAGGATACAGGCCAAACGAAGCACCGTTACACTGCAGGTTCGGCAAGGTCGTAAAGCTGCCGCCTTCCATCCAGTCGGACTTCTGGTTGCCATTGTTACACACCGAGCGCACCCAGAAATAATAGGTCGTCGAAGGGAACAATCCGGCATAATACGACCGGATGTAACTCGCCGAATTTCCGGTTGGCTGGGTGTCATACTCCGGAT
>DATGXZ010000151.1:0-2169 GCA_035298445.1 Flavobacterium sp. | reverse complement strand
CTTAGCCTCATATTCGGCACGGCGCTGCGGGATCTCCGTCGAGAACCGTTCAAAGCCCTGGCTACGGGCAAACGCAGTCGCCCCATCGCCGCCGAGCACACGGTCGTCGACCTCCATTAGTTTCAAGGCGACGGCAACCGGGTTTTTGACCTCTTCGATATTGATGACGCCGGAAAACTTCTGGGTGCGCCCGTCCATAATAGAAGCGCTCATCCGGATTTTCCCATCGGATTGGATCTGTGAGCCGATACCGGCATTGAACAACGGATCGTCCTCCAACAACTGGACAGCGTATACCACTGTTTCCAGCGCGGAATGGTTGGTGAGGTAGGCATACGTTTCCCGTACAATCCG
Source organism: Flavobacterium sp. (assembly GCA_035298445.1). Classification (GTDB taxonomy): domain Bacteria; phylum Bacteroidota; class Bacteroidia; order Flavobacteriales; family Flavobacteriaceae; genus Flavobacterium. The sequence continues at coordinate 1,815 of DATGXZ010000151.1, read as the reverse complement.
CAATAACGCCTCCTGTTTGGCTTTTTTGGTTTCGGCACTGGTTGACGATTCCGAGAAGAAACCGCCGTGGATCATGACTTTCATCAGACGTATTGGGAGGATTGGATATGCATTTTGTGCGTCCGGAGATCGTAGGTATCGTATTTACTCATTACGTGCGTAACCAGGTGGTTTATCGAAATCGGCTGCCCAAGCTCGACCTGCGTGAGGTTCGTGTCTTTGATTTCACGACCGTCCACGAGGATGACAAGTCCGGAACCGATGGCCTCCATCTCCGTATTATTTCGGATGAGGAGTCCGGTATCTTCTCCCAATCCCACACCCAAAATCCTCGGATTACCGACCACCGCCTGAAACAAACGCCCGATGCGGCCCCGCTGTACGAAGTGCGTATCGATGACAACGCCGTCGATCAGCCCCAATCCGCTCGTGATCTTCACCTCTCCCTTCAACAGGGCTTCCGAGCTGCTTCCCTGGTAGATCATACTTTGTGACGCAGCCGCAGCACCGGCGGAGGTACCGGCATAGATAAAATCCTCGTTGTGGTATTTATCCAACAACAAATCATGAAACGCCGTTCCGCCCAGGATAGACGAAAGCCGAAGCTGGTCCCCACCCGTAAACATCACGACGTCGGCAGCTTTCAAACGGTCGATCATCTCGCCCGACATCGCCATCTCACGCTTGTCGAGGTGCATGACATCAACATTGCTTGCTCCCAGATACTGCAACGCGCGCTGGTATTCAGGTCCAATTTCACGCGGAATCTTAGAAGCGGTGGTAATGACCTCAAAACGTGAGTCCTTTCCGTATTTCGCCTCGCTCAGGATACGTTTCAGGATACCCGTTTCAAAAAAATTGAGATTATTGGCGACGTTGGTATCAAAATCGGTTTCGGTAAAACTTCCTTTGTCAACTGCCCCCCCGATAATGATAAGTTTGCCTTTAATTTCCATAAATATAATGTGTGGTGGGTAAAAATAGGAAAAAGTTGGGAAGTTCGGAAGTTGGAAAGCTCGGAAGAGTTAAAGATAGGAAGACGGCGACTGAGACCGGGAACAACCTAACTAAAATTTTTTTTCTTCCACCAATTCCCCTATTTTAGACAGCGTCTTTCATCCTTTTTCTTAAAATGATGAAAAGAACCGCTACATCCACCAAAAACAAAACACCCGGTAGAACATGAAAATACTTAAGATTCAGGCGCTTCGCGGCCCGAACATCTGGAGCGTACAACGCAAGAAGCTCATCCAAATGCGCCTCGACCTCGAGGATATGGAGGAAAAACCGACCAATAAAATCCCTGGTTTCCGCGAACGCATCGAAGCCCTGATGCCTACCCTGATTGAACACCGTTGTTCAGAAGGCGAACGGGGCGGTTTCTTCGCCCGCATCGACCGCGGCACCTGGATGGGACATGTGATTGAACATATCGCGCTTGAAATCCAGACGCTGGCGGGCATGGAAACCGGTTTTGGACGCACACGTGAAACCAAAACACCCGGCATTTACAACGTCGTGTTCTCGTATACCGAAGAAAACGTAGGCCTTTTTGCCGCGGAAAGCGCCGTACGCATTGCCGAAGCCCTCATCGAAGGCGTCCCCTATGATCTGGACGCCGACATCCGGAAGATGCGCGAAATCCGCGAACGGGTGCGGCTCGGGCCTTCCACAGGCAGTATCGTCGAAGAGGCCGTGGCCCGCGACATCCCCTGGATCCGTTTGGGCACCAATTCACTCGTTCAGTTGGGATATGGCGTTAACCAGGTGCGTTTCCAGGCGACCATTACCCAAAATACCAGCCACATTGCGGTC
>DATGXZ010000150.1:0-2438 GCA_035298445.1 Flavobacterium sp. | reverse complement strand
CACTCTTTTCATTGCTGGCGTCGGAATGGAAGGAAGCTCGGGGTTAGGTTCCTACGTCCCGCAAAAAAAGGAGGCGTACTGCCTCCTCTTTCGTTTTCCGCCGTAAGGCTTACGCCTTTCCACACATACACTGATCACCGCAGTTGCAGTTCTCACAGGTACAGTTTGGATTGGAGCAGGAAGTGGACGATGTGGTTTTCATACTAAAACTATTTATTTGTTATGGGACAAAGGTAGACCCACGCCCGCCCGGGGCTTGTATCATCAAAAGGGGAAGATGTACATAATTTTTGGATTAGAGTCCGTCGATCGGACGGCGGCGCGCCGCACCCAGTTTCCGGAAGTGCGAAGGCGTCAATCCGGATACCTTTCGAAACTGCGCCGACAGGTGGTGTACGCTGCTGAAACCCGTGCGGTCCGCGATTTCCGACAACGATAATTGATCGTAAACAATCAGTTCCTTTACTTTTTCGATACGAAGTTCAATAAAATACTGTTCGATTGATTTGCCCTCCACGCCCGAAAACAGATCACTGAGGTAACTATAATCATACGCAATATGCTCTTTGATAAACGCGGATAGCTTCGTACGGGGTCCGGCGCCGGCGGTTTCGAGATACGCGCCTACCACCCGCTTGATATCCACGACGAGCGCTTCCACCCGCGAGGCTACCCATTCAAAACCGGCCTGCGCGAGTTCCTCCCGGATACCTTCGAGTGTGGCGGGATCCGGTTCTTCTGCGAGGGTCACTTCACCAAGCGCCACCGAGGCAACAATACCGCGTTTTTGGAAAATATCTGCCACGGACTGCACGCAGCGCGGGCACACCATATTTTTGATACGTAAGGTAACCGACATGACGATTATACGTTTACACCGAACATGTGTCCGACCCAGGCCGTCAATCCCATGGCCAGCGTACCCCAAATAGTGATTCGGGCGATGGCTTTCCCCATGTGGGAGCCGCCGGTTCGGGCCGACATAATACCTAACAGCGTCAGGAAGAGGATAGAACAGGCATATAAATAATACTCCATCCCGGACACGGGTGCAAAAAGCGTCACCAGCATCGGTAATATCCCGCCAACCGAAAAGGAAGCGCCGGATGCCAGCGCGGCCTGCAACGGATTGGCTTTGGAGATCTCATTGATACCCAGTTCATCGCGGATGTGAGCGCCTAACGGAAGAGCGCCTAACGGATCAACCTCCATCAACTCGGTAGCGACCTGCAGGGCGGTTTCCTTTTTCAAACCGCGTTGTTCGTAGATCGCGGCCAAAATGCGCAGTTCTTCCTCTGGCATCTCCGCTATTTCCCGTTCTTCACGCTCGATATCCGCCCGCTCGGTGTCAGTTTGCGAGCTGACCGATACATACTCCCCTGCCGCCATCGACAATGCTCCGGCTACCAAACCGGCCAACGTCGCCAACACAATCGGTTCGCGGGTGTCGGTCGCAGCGGCCACACCGACCGCAATACTCGAGATCGACAGTATGCCGTCGTTCGCGCCGAGCACCGCGGCACGTAGCCAGTTACTCCTGTGGATATAGTGGTTGTCGAGGTAATTATCAACGGTTAGCATACGATGGTTTTTGTATACGTTAAAGGTACTTGAATCAGCCGTCATATAAAAGTAGCGTGCTAAAAAGTTAGCCTTTACGGCTGGGAAACGAAGAGAATAAGGGATAGGGAAACGAAATAAACAAACTGCGACTTCCATAGTAGTGGTAATCACCTACAAACCTGCATTTCACGAATTTAGACATTTCAACATCAAACATTTCGTGAATACATTATTCTAAACTGGGCAAATCGATGACGTAACGCGATTTTTTCTATATTTACGCACCAAATCACATTACATGACCTGCTACAGGCGGCTCTTTGAAGAAAGTCCCGCACCGCTCTTCATATACGATCGCCTCACGTACGCCTTCCTGGCGGTAAACGAAATGGCGCTTCGGCAATATGGCTATTCGCGGTCGGAATTTCTGTCACTCCGTGTCGATCAGATACGCCCGGAGGAGGATCGTGACGCCTTCCTCGTGGCGAGTGAACGCGATACCCCCTCCTACTTCGACTTCGGCATATGGCGCCACCTTAGGAAAGACGGCAGTCTGTTTCACGCCCACGTCTATACCACTTCTACTGTGTTTGAAGGACGCGAAGCCCGATCGGTCTGCGCCATCAACGTGGAAGAAAAAATGGAAGCAGAACGCGAAATCGCGCGGAAAGACGAGGAAATCCGAAGTATTCTCGAAAGTATCACGGACGGTTTCATGACCCTTGACCGCGATTGGAATATTACCTATATCAATCTTGCCGCCGAGCGCATCTTACGGCGCGAACGTGCCGCGGTGATGGGATACAATATATGGGAATTGTTCCCCGAAGCCCGCAACAGCTCGTTCCATCGGCACTACAACCATGCGCTCCAAC
>DATGXZ010000149.1:0-2724 GCA_035298445.1 Flavobacterium sp. | reverse complement strand
AATAAACATTATGAAACACTTTTCGTTCTACATCGGCATCGATGTCTCCAAGTTGTGGCTCGACATTGCTGTGTTGGATCCCGCCCTTGTAATTTCCCGGCAGATGTTTATTGACTCTAATATTGCTGTCGAGAGTTTCTTCGGAATCGGTATTGCACAGGTTCGTCGGGAAAGATTCGAGGAAGTATACAATGACGAGACCGGCGAATTCGATATTGAAGAGTTGCTGACAACGAAAGCTGTCCCTAATTTCCAACTTGGTTTTCGTATCGGATTGGGCGACTAAAGTCTGTGCACGACTGATAATTCGCAACACAACGGCTTCGCCTGGTTTTCTGTCATTCTATTGGAGAATCATCGTCTGTATGAACGCCAAAAAGCACGATTGATTTATCCCGGGAATCGGCCGCCAGTAGTTTTAGGTGCAGGAACGACAGCGTCCCGATCGTGTAGCCTTCGTCGGCATTGCCGTAGGTTTCCGTCACCGACCGGAAGTAACGGCGTAGCGCCATCGCGTCATCTTGTCGGTAGCGCAATAGGATCGTCACCTCAAAGTCATCCGACAGCGCCGTTGGCCCATCCTGCTGTATCTTACGGTATTCATAGCGGTAATCGTAGCTCAGTGCCGAAATGTCGCTGATCACGGCTGAAGCAGTAGGATGTGCACCGGCACCGCGTCCCACAAAAAACTGCTCGTCGGCAAAACGTGTGCGGGTGACCACACCGTTGAACACGTCGTCTACGCCATACAAACGCTCGTGCGGCGCCACAAACCGCGGTGTCACGTAGGCCGCGATCCGCCCATCCGTCCGCCGGAATGCCTCCGCTACGAGTTTGATCTTGAGGCCTTTCTCCCGGGCATAGTTGAGTTCCAGCGCGCCAAGTCCGTCGATACCCAACGTCAGGATGTCGTCCTGCGCCGCCACATGCCCAAACGCATGCGCCAGCAACAGCAACAGTTTGTACTTGGCGTCGAAACCACCGGTGTCCAGCGTCGGGTCGCTTTCAGCATAGCCCTTCGCCTGTGCTTCGCGCAAGGCCTCGGCATACGACACGCCTTCGGTGGCCGTCTTCGTCAGGATGTAATTGGTTGAGCCGTTCACGATACCCTGTATCGATTCCAGCAGATCATTGTTGTAATACTCTTCGAGGTTCCGGATAATCGGCATACTCGCGCAGGCCGCGGCCTCATACAACAGTGGTACCCCGACTTCCTGTTGCAACGCATGGAATTCTGCGAAGTGCGTCGCCAGCACTTTTTTGTTCGCCGACACCACGGCCTTGCCGTTGCGCAGCGCGCGGGTAATGATCGGGTAAGCGGCTTCGGCATCGTCGATTAGTTCAACGATGACGTTAATTTCAGGGTCATCCAGCAGTTCGCTGGCATCATACGTAAAAAACGACGCATCAACCGGACGCGCCTTGTGCGGATCGCGCACACAGACTTTTTTGATATGCGCCGGAAACCCCGGCGTTTTTTGCAAGACGTCATATAGGCCATAGCCGACACAGCCGAAGCCGAATAATCCGATGGTAAGGTGTTTACGTGGGGCGGGAAGTACGCTCATAGTGTGGAGTTGATAGTTGATAGTTGAAGGTTCAGGGGAGATAGTTCAAGGCTCGTCGTTCATTGTTCATTGTTGATATCTGCTCCTTGATACTTGCTCCTTCCTTTTAACAATTTCTACGGTTTTCCCGTACCCCTATGTCCGCGGGAATCTGTATTTTGGATTAGGGGAGGGGCGGATGCGTCCCTTACGAAATCCGTCCGACATTGGGGTATGGGAAAACCGTATGAATTGTTAAATGTTGGAAGTTTCTAGTTCATGGTTCATAGTTCGGAGTAGGAGTTGTGAATGGATACTTGCTCCTTGCTACTCACGCCTTGCTTCTCGCTTCTCGCTCCTTCAAACGCCTGCTTCAAATCATCAATCAAATCCTCGGCATCTTCCAACCCAATCGACAGGCGAATCAGGCTATCCGTCACACCGGCCTGGTAGCGTTTCTCTACCGGAATCGATTTATGGGTCATTTCACATGGCAGGCAACACAGGCTTTTCACCCCGCCCAGGCTTTCGGCCAGTTTGAAAAGTTGCGTAGTCGATACAATCCGTGAGGCAAGTTCTTTGTCGTCGACCGTAAGATCAAACGAGATCACGCCGCCGAAATACCGTTGCTGGCCGCGGGCGACCTCATGGTTCGGGTGGGAGGGGAGTCCGGGGTAATAGACATTCTTCACCAATTCTTCACTTTCCAGGAAGCTGGCGATTTTCAGCGCGTTCTCCGCATGTTGGCGAATCCGTAGCGACAACGTCTCAATTCCGCGGATCACCAGCCAGCTGTCAAATGGCCCGAGTATCGCACCCGACGCGTTTTGTATGAATTTGATCCGGTCACCGAGTTCCTCCGTCGCCGTTACTACCAGTCCGGCGATGAGGTCGCTGTGGCCTGAAAGGTACTTTGTCGCGCTGTGTACCACCAGGTCAGCGCCCAATACAATCGGTTGTTGCGAAGCTGGAGATGCGAAGGTGTTGTCGACACACAGCAACACGCCATGTGCCTTCGCGATACGCGCAATCGCCCGGATATCGGCAATCTTCAAGGTTGGGTTGGTAGGTGACTCCAGCCAGATCAGCGCCGTTTTGTCGGAAATCGCCGCCGCCACGTTGGCCGGATCGGTCGCATCGACATAGCGCACGGTGATGCCGAATTTTTCATACACAT
>DATGXZ010000148.1:0-2996 GCA_035298445.1 Flavobacterium sp. | reverse complement strand
TATGTCGGGAAGGCGATCAACATCCGCAAGCGGGTCGCGTCGCATTTTACCGGACATAGCGTGACGCCGCAACGGCAGCATTTCCTCCGGGATATCCACAGTATTTCGTTTGAGGTGTGTGGCACCGAGTTGATGGCGTTGCTGCTTGAATGCGCCGAGATCCGGAAGTTATGGCCTGCGTATAACCGGGCGTTGAAACGGTTCGAGCCGAAGTTTGGCCTGTTTGTGTATGAAGCGCGCAACGGCTACCGCTATTTGGGTGTCGGGAAAGTCAGCCGCCAACAGCGCCCCGTTCAGGTGTTTTACAATGAATTCGAAGCGGTGCATGTGCTTCGGGAACTAGCGGTTCGCTTTGGAATCGACCTGCGTTTTTGCGCGTTCGGACGACAGGAGGAACCCGTCAATTTTCCAAAGGAATCAATGCCGGACCGTGAAGCCCATAACCGGAGTGTAGACGAAGCGTTGGACTCACTTTCCGTCGAACAACCGAGTTTTGCCATTGTTGACAAAGGCCGTTCGGCAGATGAGAAGAGCTGCATCTGGGTCGAGAACGGTACGTTTTATGGAATGGGGTATGTATCGTCGGACATTGGTTTTACGGAACCGTCGGAAGTACGTGACCATGTGACGCCCTACCATAGCAACTCCTATGTGATGCAATTGGTGCACAGTTATGCGGCGAAATATCCGGGGAAGGTGTATCGTTAAGAGCCAATAAAAAAGGCGACGGACCGGTGTCTATCGCCTTTTTACAACTTGTTCTGGTTCCGGATTGTGTATTTATCCCACTACCCTTTTGTCGGTTGCGACATATCGGGCGAAGGCCAGTAAGGCGCCGGTGACCATGAGGTTTCGGAAGAAGTTAACCATTTCCAGTTCTTTTTCCCTTTCCAGATCGGCCATCATTGTGCCGGTTCCGAGTTCGTGGCCCATGGCGCGGGGCAGGTGCACCAACAGTGCCATCAGGATTACATATAATGCCATGAGGCAATAGGCCAGTTTGTCGTATTTACCGAGTACGGCGCTGCCGATGAAGAGCAGTATACACACCAGCGTAAAGTAGTTCCAGAAATACGGGAACGGGATATAGTCGGGAACGAACGACGCGCCTACGTCGGGTTTACCGAGGTGCAGGCCGACATACAGCAGGAACGACAATGGGAAAAGGTACTTTCCTATAGTGAGAATCTTATCCATGACCTTCGCTTAGTGGGTAGGGAACGGAACGAGCGGCCGGATCTCGACAGAACTGTTCGGGTATTTCAGGATGGGACAGCTACGGCTCCATTCTTCGATCTCCTCGCGGTTGTCGGATTTGCAGATGAGGAAGCCGGATACCAAAACGCTGTTGGCTTCTTTGTGGGGTCCTTCCGTGACGCCTTCGGTGCTGACAAGGGCGGCATCATATAAGACAGGAGCCGTGTGCACGAGTTTGCCCTGCATGGCGATCTGCCCGATCCAGGATTGCCATTTCGGCATGTCTTCGGCCATGTCCTGTGCGGTGGCCAGATAGCCGTTCTCGGCACTGGCGTTGCGGAAAAGTAAAAGATACTCTGTCATTGTGTGGAATTTTAAAGGTGAATGATGGAACAAATTTCCGCCACCACCCTTCCGTGGACGATGACAAAAGTCTACATTTTCAAAGCTGGCTGCGCAAACGGCTGAACACGTCTTTGTTGATACCGAGGTAGGAGGCGACAAGGCGGCCCGACACACGTGTCATGAGGTACGGCCGGTGTTCCATCAGCCATTTGATGCGGTCAAGTGCGGAGAGGGCGACGAACGAATTGATGCGGTAAACGGAATTGGCGTAGGACGCTTCGAGTATCTGTCGGTATACTTTATCAAATTGCGGTACCTGTGCCATCATCGCGCCGAAGCCCGGGCGGTCGATTGCCAGCAGGACAGTAGGTTCAATGGCGCGGATGTTCTCGGTGGCCGGTTTTTCGTCGCCAAACGAGATCAGGTCGCTGCACCATTGGTCTTCAACGGCGATTTCGCGTGTGGTTTCATTGCCCGCTGCATCGTAGCCGAACACCTGCAGGCAGCCTTTGGCGATGAAGTAGACGTTCCGGCAGACATTCCCTTCTGACAACACCATATCGTTTCGTTTGAACTCGATGGGTTCAAAGGACGACAAGACCAGGTCGAGTTGGCCGACTTCGTTGCCGAGTCGGCGGAGCAGGTGTTGGCGGAGCACGTCAATCATAAGGGCCGTTTTATGGGAAGCGGACTACCGCCGGTAGGGACTAACGCTTTGCAAGGAAACCGCGTACGTTCGCGTCGATACGGCCTTTGATGTCGGAGATATCGGCTTTGACGAACGGCTCTCCGAGGATGTTTTCGTAGAGTTCGATATAGCGTTCGGACACCGATTCAATATACGCGTCGGTCATTTCCGGAATGGTTTGCCCTTCTTTTCCCTGGAAGCCGTTCTCAATCAGCCAGCGGCGTACGAACTCTTTCGACAACTGCCGTTGTTCCTCACCCCTCGCCTGCCGTTCGGCGTATCCTTCTGAATAAAAATAGCGGGAGGAATCGGGTGTATGGATCTCATCGATCAGCACAATGGTGCCGTCGCTGGTTTTCCCGAATTCGTATTTGGTATCGACGAGAATGAGTCCACGTGTGGCAGCGATCTCCGTTCCCCGTTGGAACAACGCCCGTGTGTACGTCTCCAACACTTCGTAGTCTTCTTTTGAGACGATGCCTTTCGCGAGTATATCTTCCCGCGAGATGTCCATATCGTGTTCGCCGTTATCGGCTTTGGTAGTTGGCGTGATGATCGGTTCGGGGAAGCGGTCGTTTTCTTTGAGTCCTTCTGGTAGTGCTACTCCACATAGCATCCGTTTTCCTGCGGCGTATTCACGTGCAGCGTGTCCGGACAGGTAGCCCCGGATCACCATTTCAACTTTGAATGGTGTGCAGCGGTGTCCGACGGCCACGTTCGGATCGGGCGTTGCGACGAGCCAGTTGGGCACGATATCCTCGGTGAG
>DATGXZ010000147.1:0-23017 GCA_035298445.1 Flavobacterium sp. | reverse complement strand
CATACTGGCTGATAAACCGATTGAAATCAGGATGGCGGCGTTCGCGCAGCAGCACAGCATATTTTTGATGGGCGCATCCGGCGAGGGTATGATCGATATCGGGCATGACGTTGGTAGCCTGGAAAACATCTTCATCGGAATAATACACCAGCGTGTTGCGAATGTAAAAGGCCTCCCCACCGTCAAGAACGGCGCGTATCCAAACATCGATGTCTTCCCCTCCTTTCAGGTCAGGGGAAAAACCCTCGTGGGTTTCAAAAAAGGCGCGCGCCACCACCGTAGCAGAGGTAAAGAAGTAGGTGTTACGGGCCGCCTCGCGGAAATAGTGCTCGAATTTAAAATACGACAGTGGCGCCGGAACGTCCGAAAGCACGGCTTTATCACGGGTGTAATGGCTTCCCACGATCCGTGCCTGCGGCTGTTCTTTCAGTAGGGCGGCAACATACGACAGATAGTTGGGGTGCCAGTAATCATCGGCATCGAGGAAGGCCACAAACGGGAACTGCGCCTGCCGGATGCCGGTGTTCCGCGCCGATGATACACCCCCGTTTTCCTGTCGCACCACACGAACCCTGGGCGAATACGCCAAAGAGAGAAAGTGGGTGCCGTCATCCGGCGAGCCATCGTCTACCACAATGATTTCGAAGGCGTCGAATGTTTGTGCCAATACAGAATCGACACATCGTTTGATGTAATCGGGTTTTTTATAATATGGGATGACGACTGAAAACATCTTACTTCCATTCAACATGTTCCTTCACCACCCGCGCCGGCACGCCTGCGGCCAAACAACCGGCCGGAATATCGCGACTCACGACCGAACCGGCCGCAATGATCGCCCCGTCGCCGATCGTAACACCCTTCAGGACGGTCACATTCGTACCAATCCACACGTGGTTGCCGATGACGACAGGTTTCGAAACGGTATCTTCTTTTCCTTTTATCACGTGAAAATCGCTGTCCCATACCGTGAAATGCTCTGAAATCGCCACATGATGGCCAATCGTAATCGACGCATAACACCGAATGCGGCAGTAGCGGTTGATGTAGCCGCTGCCTAACGTAAGGGTCGCACCACTAAAGACCATGACATCGCAGCCACTGTGGATAAAAAAGGTATTTTCAGCCCTGATACAGGCATTTTCATACATTTCCAGGTTTCCCACAAACGGATCTTTTCGTTTGACAAACCGATTGATCGCCAGATGCCCGTTGGCCAGGTCGATGCGCGCGGTTCGGTGGATGGCATATCCGCAACGACCAAACAGCAGGATGCGGCTCAGGTTGCGCCTCGTGCCTTTGGTAGTACTATTCACCCAGGCGTTCTTCCATCGCAGCAGGTGGATGTTGGCGGCATACCATTTCCGAAGTTGCTTTTTCATTTTCGTTTGGGTATCAGCTTCATAATACGGGTCCGTGTTTCAGCCACGAGTTTCCGTTCCAGAAAAAGTACCGCACTTCCGTACACGATGGCAGCACCACTTCCTTTCACTACCAGACCCAAAAGGGGCGGTAGGTCGGTAAACAGATTGAGTAGGAATAAGGCCGCGGCCATCAGCAGCGTGGCGATGATGATCCCTTTAAGGAAGCGTACCACGTCCCAAATCTTCAGCTCCAGCTGACGGATGGCAGTTCCGTAAATCGGGAAAAACAACACCAGGCTCGCAATGAGGTAACTCCATGAAACACCGACAATCCCAAATTGCACACCCGCGGTCATCGCCGCAATCAGTACAAGGTTCGAAAAAACAGACACCCGAAACGCGATATGCGCCTTCCCGAGCGAGTTGTAGATCAAACCGTTAAGCGATACGACCGACTGCACGGCGCCCAATCCTGCCAAAATAGACAATACCGGCACCATCCGCACCCAAACCGGACCGAAAAACACGAGCACAAACTCGCGTGACACCATCGCCAGTGCGACCATCAGGGGGAAGGTGATAAGTGCGATATGCAGGATGATTTCGAGGTAATATTTCCGCAATAAGGCCAGATCCCCCTGTCTTTGCGCAAAAGCCGGAAACATGACCCGCGCGAAGATCGTCGTAATGTTGCGAAGGGGAAGCAACATCAAGGAATAGGCCCTGGAATAAATACCAAGGTCGGTGCTTCCCAACACCTTAGCGACGATGAAGTTATCATAGTTACGCGACCAATAGTTGACGCTGGTGTCGCCCAGGAAATTCAGGCCAAAGCGCGAAAGCTCTTTTATTTTATCCCATTCAAACACAAACGAAGGGAACCACGGAGTAGCGAACCAGCACATTACCGTGCTGATGGCCGCCGTGGACAGGGTCATTGCCACCAACGCCCACGGTCCGAAACCGTGGAACGCAAGATAAAACGCCAGCCCATAGCCCACCGCCATTGACACCCAACTGATCACGACCTTCTTTCGGAATTTCAGGTCTTTCACCAGCATGTTCGACTGCACCGATGAGGCCGATGAGAGGATAAACGTCAGGCAAATTACCCGGATCAGCAGCGTCAATTCAGGCTGTCCGTAAAAATCCGCCAATAAGGGGGCCGCCGCAAAGAACAGTCCGTACAAAGAGAAGCCAATGCCCATATTCATCCAAAAAACGGAAGATAAGTGCACGTCACTTATGTCCTTTTTCTGCACCAGCGCGGCGCCAAAGCCAAGGTCAAGGAACAAAAGGGCAAAGTTGGAAAAGATGGTTACCATCCCGACGAGGCCAAATGCCGACGGACTCACGAGCCGCGCCAACACAATCCCGAAAACGAGAAAGACCACCTGCGAGACGATCTTGTCAGCGAAGGTCCAGATCAGGCCACTTTTTACCTTTTGTCGCAGTGCCATATTAAGAGAAAACCTGAAGCCATTTGGAAACCAGTTCGTCGTTTGAAAATCCGGCCTCGATGGCCTGACGGTTGGTCGTCGCCCGTAACCGTTCCGCTTCGAAATGCGTGACGATGGCAGCTACGGAGGCGCCCAACGAAGCGAAATCCGAAACTTCGTGATAGTGCAATCCGGCGTTGCGGAAGGTCTTATACGGAAGCCACGAACCCGTTACCACCACGCTTCCGGCATATAACATCTCAAGCATCGTGCTGCTTAGGGCATCCGATGCGGGAGCATGTAGGAAAATCCCCGTCACCAGACGCGAAAGGGCCAGTTCATCGTCTGATAAGACATCTTCCTGAAAGGCAAACGAACAGCCTGTTTTGTCAAGAGCCGCCTCGAGTTGGGGTCTATATGCCGCACGTTCTCCCGGTGTGATGGCATAGCTCAGGGTTACCACCAAATGGACGTTATCCGCCAACGGAAAATCAGCCAGGGCCTCAATGATGCGTAGGTGGTTGTTGAAGCGACTGCCGCTGTGCCCCACCACTATGTTGATTTTCGAGGACGAGTAGGTACTGCCACAGAACGCGGCGATGCGGTTGGTGTCGTGCGACAAGTCCCGAATTCGTCGGTAGATCGCCTCTTCGATCGGGAACATGACCACATGCATTTTGGGCAAAAGCGACCGTCCGAACTTTGACAGGATGATTTCACGTAACTCCAGCGACTGACACGTAATCGCATCGGCACGGTGAAGGGCTTTCCGAACCAGGTAAAAATTGAGGATATCAGACGTGCGAAGCAAATCCGATCCCCAGAAAGAGCAAACTACTTTCTTGTTCCGGGGTATAAAAAACACTTCCTGCACATAACTATACTGCATGAAGTGAAAATGGAATACATCATAAGAGCGAAAATCGCCATTCGCCAGGAAGAAAGCCCTTTTTCCGAGGTGGGACCTAAGGAAATGCAAGGCTTTGAGGAGTTTGCCTTCGACGCAGAGAATAAAGAAAAAGGTAGCGTATACATGACGGCTTCCCGTCGACTTTAGTGTTGCTGCTAGCCAGTGGAAAAGGTGGGGTTTTCGGAAGGATCCGTTTTCAAACAGGTCGGACCCTGCTTTCGATTTTCCGAACGTTTGCAAATACGGCGCCCCTACCCCGAAGCCTGGCTCCTGCTTCGTAACAGCACCATACAGAAAGGAGAGGAAATTGCTTTGTCCTAACCCCAGCGCAAGTAATTTTCGTTTCATAAAATTACGCTTCCTGAGATAAGACCGAAGCGTTCGGAGAACCGCCTCCTTCGGTATCCAGGCGGCAAACAAAAATAGGGAAAACAAAGGGTATTCTGCTCATCCTCACGGAAAATGTATCGGCAGAAACCGTGATTTTTGTAATAGAAAAGGGCCATCCTCGCGGATAGCCCCTTTCAACATTTCACTACAAACTAACTATTACTTTTTGATGATCTTTTTAGTGATCACCTCATTGTTTGCCGTGTTCACGAAACGCACGACATAAATACCTTTTTCAAGACGGGAAACATCTTCCTGTACGGTATTGGCACCTTCTTTCAACTCGATAGAGCGAACGCGTGATACCATGTTTCCAGCGTAGTTATAGATAGCCATCTCCAGTTTACCTTCTGCAACGGCAACCAACTCGATAGTTACGAAGCTTTCAGCAGGGTTTGGATAGATAGACATCTCCGAAACAAGTGATACGACCTCTTCTTCAGCACCAGGGCGTGAAGTTGAAAGTGATCTCAGTGTCAACACTTTGTTGGTAAGGCTAGCACCCACACCATTAACCGCAGAGATAGAAATCGTCTTAGGACTGGCGGTAGTTGAAACAAACGGAGTTGGGTATACTACGGTGAACGCAAGGTCTGAAGTAGACAATACGTTAGACGTGTTGGTTGGGTTGCTGGCAGAAGTTACCACCGCACCAACCGGCGCTGTGATGACATACGAGGTAGCCAGGGTTGAAGCCGTCATCGTATAGTTGATGGAAGCACCGGCAGCGATTCCTGTGATCTGGCCTGTTACGATTGTAACGGCATTCGGAACGGCTGCAGTAAGTTTCAACAGTTTAGCAGTTGAGGCAGTTGCAGGGTTTGCCGTAGCATTATTGGTTACGGAAGAACCGATGCCATTGACCGCCTTCACCCCGATGTAGATAATTTTCGGGCCTGGTGCAACATTCTGGAAGTTTACGGTAATTACATTAGAATTACCACCTGACAGTTGTGTAACACCCTCAGGAAGTTCCCATTGGTACGAAGAAGCAGCAGCAGAAGCAGAAGCTGTTACCGTCAGCTCAGTAGAAGTACCTACATATTTCGAGATGTTGAGGATCGAAACAGTTGGGTTGGCAGGATCTGTCAGTTTCACAGTTGTTGGTGCCAATGGAAGTGCAGCGGTCAGTTTCTTCAACTTCGCAGTCTTAGCAGCAAAACCGGTGGCAGTATATACAGAGCTTGCAGGCGTACTTGGAGCCACAGGCGCAGTGAAGGTCTCTGTGTAAACCGTATTGAACAAACCTGGGATAGAAGTAGCATTGGCTACCACGTCAGCGTTCGTAGCGTTAGAAGTAACAGAAAGGCCTACACCGTTCACCGCACGTACGCTCAGGTAAAGCACATTAGTAGCAGGGTTGGTAACGCCGGCGAAGTTCACGAGGATAGAGTTCCGGTCGCTGGTAATAACCGTTCCGTATGGAAGGTAAGGCTGTGATTGTGTTGAGCCGTATGCACCGCTGTGGAAAATCTTCTGTACGCAGGTAGATACTACGATCTTGGTAGGAGCGCCGTTAACATCAACGTTATTATACGTTTTGTAGGTAACTTCCCAGTACTTAGTACCTTGTGTGTTAGGAACAGACGCTACTGAAAGGAATGGAACCGCAGTAAATACAGCCGTAGTAGTAACAGGCGTTACACCACCGAATTCAACGTTCACACCGGCAGGCAGACCCCACTCGTAAGCGGCAGCCGTAGCGGAAAGGGTAGCAACCAATGTAAGTGGTGTTGTAGTACCCATGTATTTAGAATACGTAGTAAGACCTGTGTTGGGAGTTGGGTGCCCTACGTTCTTGTTGTAAACGGAAATGGTAGCCGGCGCAAGCGGAAGTGCTTTAGTGATAGCCAGTGACTTGGCCAGACCAAGACATCCGTTTGCATTTTTAGCCTGTACGCGGATAGAACCTACAGCACCTGCACCAGCAGGAACATTCAGGTAGTTTACCACAATGCTGTTGGTACCTTGGCCAGAAACGATGTTCACACCACTAGGAACAGTCCAAACATATTGCAAATCAGGATTTACGAATGGCGTAATAGAATACGTGTATTGATTCGTAGTGCCGACGTTGATACCCACTGCAGTAGCAGAAGTTGTGTTTGATGGAGGTGTGCCAGTGATCACGCTGAGCACTTCAGTTGGACGGGCATTTACGGTAACGGTAAGCTGAACCCGTGGAGATTCAACACCGCCCGCGTCAACCTGTGAAACCCAATAGTTCTTAACACCTGCTACCGTTGTAGTAGGTGAAGGAGCTGTTGTAGCACCCACACCACCCGTAGCCAGTGTATACCATTTCAAAGAAACACCGTTGCCGGTCAATATAGCTGTCAGACGGGCAGAAACATCACCCTGGCAATACGTTATGTTTGATACGATCGGCGTCGTACCTGTACTCTCGATTACATATGGGGCGATAGCCGCGTCAGTGAAGTTAGCACCCGAAGCAGCCGCAGCGGTCGTAACCGGACGGTAGTCAGCACCTGAATACGAAGTGGATGGAGTTGAACCGTAAAGCGTAGTAAGCAACCCTGCCGCAGAGGCCTGGGTCGTATTTCCGTTAGTTGAGAACCATGAGTTCAGGGAAGTTGGGTTTACACCACCAGAGAAGGTAGCATTAAGACCACCGGCCAGGATGTTGTTTACGAACTTCACGTCACCGCTGTTAGCAAGTGCCACTGTTGCAGCGCCGTCTACGAAAAGGAAATTGTTCTTGAAGTCAAGGAACAATGAGTTGTATATTTTCAGTCTCGAAACACGACGGATACGAGCCGCTCTTTCATGGCCTGTAGCTACAGAACCACCGCGACCTGATGGACCTACCATTGTGAAATTCGTGAAGATAGCCGAAGTCGTATCAAGCCCGCTTCCCGATGCAGTACCGGCAGCGTTGTTATCAGATTCGAAACCTTCTGAAGTTGAAACAGCCGGGTTATCGGCAAGAGCCGGGTCTTTGATACCCAACGCATACTGAACAATACCTTTATAACCGTTGTCGGTATCAAAATCGTCGTCAAGGTTACGATATGCTACAAGGTGCTTACAGTTCACAGAACCACCGAACCACTCGAATGCGTCATCGTTCGCGAATGAAACCTGTACGTAATCGATAGTGGTGCCTTTACCTACGGCGCCCATTGTCAGACCGTTGATCTCGTTATTAGGTGAAAACACGAAACCGCCATACTCAATACGAACATATTTCAGTGTTCCTGAGCTGTCGTTGTCGTTTGGCGTAGCGCCACCGCCGTACTCTGTGTTTACAGAAGCGGTAATACCTTCGATATTATTGACGCCTCCGTTCACGTTGAATCCGGCTTTTCCGAGGAGCACGATACCCCCCCAGTCACCAGGAGCGCGTGTTCCGGCTGCCTTAGCAGAAGTAAAAACGATCGGAGCGGCGGCCGTTCCAATGGCATTGAGCTTTGCGCCTTTGGTCACGATAAGAGCCGTACCCGTGTTGGTGTAGATACCTTTCACCACGACGCCCGGCTGGATGGTAAGAGTGGCGTTATTGCGCACATATATAAGACCTGTAAGTTTATAGGTCTTACCCGTTGTCCATGTCGTGTTTGCAGTAATGTCAGCTGTTACGTTTACAACAGTTGTTTCGTCTGCGTAGGCAGTGGAATTCGGATCCCAGTTGGTCCAGGAATCAGTCCACATCGCAGCGGGAGCGGGAGCAAATGCCCCGCGGTAGCTCGTCTGCTCAATTTGAGCATTGACAAAATTGACCGCCAGGATCAATAGTGCGAATACATAGTGTTTTTTCATTTTTTTTGTTTGTTTAATTAACAACACAAATGTAGGTTCGCCGCCAACGCGTTTGAAAACCAGCCAATTAAATAAACAAAAGGCCAAGGTTAAATAACCTTAGCCTTAACATTAATTTTGTAAACTTAATGTTACTAATTTTGGAATGGTCAGGTGTTAAAAATTGTAGGTAGCCGATAAAGAGAAGGTAGCCCCCAATGTTGACCGCCATACTACGTCATCGTCTTTGGAAAACCCGTCCTCATAGTGGTAGTCGCCTGTGAAAATACCATTGGCGAGTGTTTCAAGAGTGCCAAACGATTCATTCTCGCGGTAGTTATTGTTATAGGTAATCAAATCCTGGGCGAGGATGTTCTGGATGTTCAGCTTCAGCTCCAATTTGTTGTTCCACATCGTTTTCACAATCTGCATATCCAATAGTGTCCGCCCTTTCTCCCACAGCGCCGGATCCTGGTCACCCTCTGCCACCAGGATACGATTTCCTACCCGGTTGAGGTTGGCTGATACGGCCCAACCGTTGTCTTTGTTGAGGTATTGTATACCGGCGTTGAACACATAGGGCGACTGGCCCTGCATCGGACGCGACTGCTCGGTGTTTACAGATGCGAAGTTTGACGTGTCGGTCTCGGATTTGATAATCGCCAAATTCGAAAACAACGTGAAGTCATCCAAAATAGCCGACTCGCCTCCCACGAACGAACTCAGCAAGGCGCGAAACTCCAGTTCGACGCCGCTGCTCTTCGCGCTGAGTGCATTCCGATAGGTTACGGTACTATTATTGGCTTCCTGTTTCAACTCAATAGGATCGGTAAATTTTTTACGGAAATACGAAACCGAAAACATCTGCCCGTTGCCAGGATACACTTCATATCTGACATCGAAGTTTCGCACCTTTGAAACCTTAAGGCTGTCATTACCCTGGGTGAAGAAGGTCGTGGTGAAGTCATAGAACCCGAAAGGTGCCAGTTCGCGAAACTCCGGACGGTTGAGTGTTCGGGAGTAACTGACCCTGAGATTTGTTTTATCATTCAGCGAATAAATCAGGTTGACGGACGGCAGGAAATCGGTGCGGGGCTTATTCAGATCGATAATGTCGGTCTCCGTCCTTTTGGCATTCAGGCGCTGGCGGAAAGCCTCGTATCGAACGCCCCACACCAGGCGGAATTTCTTGTACCGGTTATCAAGCATCGCATAGCCTCCCGCCAGTTCGGAGGAAGCTACATATCGATCCGAAACTTTTGTAGCGTCAAACAGTGTAAAGCCATTTACACCCGGCGAAATTTCGCCCATGTTCTCAGGTGCGAAGATCGTTTCGTCAGGCAGCGACAAAAGATCTATATCAAATCCGGTGTTAGGTTGGTTATACTGCAACTGCCTTGCAAAGAAGTCGCGATCGCGCTTTTGGATAAAGCCCCCTACTTTTACTTCCTGCTGCTCGTCGTTGAGGTCGAACTTTTTGGCGATGTCAATCTTACCGCCATTGATCGTCTCCTTATTTTCAGAAAAAAACATCCCGCCTCCGTAGTCGGCTCCGCCGTTGTTAGCGGCAATGAGGGCAATCGGCGCCTGATCCGGATTGGTCGGGTCTATGTAATAAATATTGCGGCGAAGGTTGGGTATATCCCGACTAATGTCACTGTAAAACACATTCCAGCCCAGCTTTATCTTCGGTTCGGCAAAAAAATGGTCACCGTTCAATTGCCCTGAGTAAATACGGTTGCTGGTGAACCATCTCACGTTCGCGTCGATAAAAAACGTATCGGCCACGTTGGGCTGCCCGTATCGATCCACGACGAGGTCAGTAGAATTAACACTGAAGATATTCTTGAAACTCAAGGTGTGGTTCGAGCCGAATTTGTAGGCGACATTGGCCAAAGCGGCCGACAAGACCTGCGTCTGGTAGTTGGCATCATTGTAATTCCGTACCAAACTCGTAGGCCCACCCGGAACAGTAGCGTCGTCATAGGTTTTCCTTGTGATTTCCGAAAAGGTCTTCGAATTGTTATTCATCACCGAGAACAGAAAGCCCAGGGTGTTATCCCCCATGTTATAGTGTCGTCCGATCGTATATTGAAAATTGTAGTTAGGTGCAAACGTACCGTCGTTGATGGCCCAATCGTAGTTGAAGGTTTTGGCGAGTCCGGCGCGCTGCTCTGCGGTTAAAGCACCAAACGCCTCGACGCTGGGGATGGAAGACGGAAACGCGCGAGTTCCATTGTCATACCCGAGCCAATCGGTTGAAGAACCCTTATAGCTACGCTCATCCTTGAAGGTGGTAATGGTGTTGTAACCCGTGCCAACTGAGATCGTCTGGAAATTCTTCTCCGGAACGGCTTTGGTATTGATCTGCACCACACCCCCGGCGAATTCACCCGGCATGTCTGGCGAAGCCGTTTTGGTAATGATGAGGTTGTCTAGCATATTGGCCGGAAAGATGTCGAACGAGAACGCCTTCCGGTCAGGTTCCGAGCTCGGTAGCGGGGCGCCATTCAAAAGCGCGGTATTGTATCGGTCGTTCAGGCCCCGTATAATGACAAAGCGGTTATCTTGGACACTGGCGCCACTGATGCGTTTCAATACGTCCGAAGTATTTTTGTCAGGCGTCCGCTTGATCGTTTCCGCCGAGATACCATCCGATACCGTTACGGCGTTCTTCTGTTGCAGGAGGAGTGAACGAACCGACTCCGACTTCGCGCGGGTCGTCTTTACTACCACTTCCTGCAGCGTCTTTTCGCCCGAACTCATCGTGACGTTTACCGTCGCGTTGTCATTCGCCACGACCACGACATCCGACAGCGTCTTTGACTGATACCCCATATAGACAAACTCGATTTCGTAAGTCCCGGCAGGCACATTCCGAAAACTGAACTTTCCTTCATAATCCGTCATCGCAGTTTGGTTGACACCCTTTAGTGACACCGTTACGCCAATAAGCGTCTGCCCGTTCAGTTCGTCTACTACGGTACCCGAAACGGACCCGGTTTGGGCCAGTGCCAACGCACTGCACATAATCGCTAAAAACATGAAAATAAGTCGCATGCTGAGTCATTTGAAGAATACGGTGCGAATTACGAGAAACCGAAAGCAAATGAAGTTATCTTAAAATTAAAAATATATTAAGCAGAAAAAGCGCACAGAACCGACATCAAAAAGCCGCTTTCCCTTTTAGGAAGCCACCTTCTGGGCTTCTCCCGGTCGTTCCTATTTAAATGAATTGTTTTGAAATTGTTATCAGTTGTAACCGGCCGGTAGTGCTCGTGTTTTAATAAATATATTTGGCGCGAAATTTCCTCTAACTCTAGTGTTTATGAGAACCTATCTACGTGTTTTTCTGTTGCTGTTCGCTGTGTATGTAAAGGCACAGGACGCGCCTGAAGTGGTAACCACTAACCCGTCTGATTCGCTCAGCGGCAACCTGACACATACCCGTTGGCAGGCGGAAGGTGGCTTCGGATACAGCCAGGGTGTGCGCCCATATAATGAAGGGTATTACGCGACGTACAACGACAAACCCTTCGGGAAGATCCGGTTGAATTCATTCACGGCCGGCATGACGTATAATTTCTCGCGAAAGTTGGGCCTCCGCGCCGATCTGGCCTTTGACCACTTGAAAGATATCGACGACAACAGCCTCGATTTTGAAACCGTCTACCTTAGAATGTCGTTTCAGGCCGTGCTGAATATTACCAGCCTTCTCAATACAAACTATGACACATGGCGGTTCCAGCTTTTGGCACACGGTGGTGTCAATCTGGGTTCGTTGATAACGGTTCGCACCAAACAGGATCAAATCGTAGGTTCGCCCGATTTAACCGGAGGTGTCGTCTTGGGTGTTCGGCCACAATACCGCATTACACGCAAGAGCTTCGTATTTTTCGACTTTTCGATGTTCACAAACTACCGCCAAAATCACGCATGGGACGGCCGTGTGGCCCAGGAAAATGAAAACCTGACCGCGAAGCTTGTCAATGCCTCGGTTGGGATCACCTACTCGTTCGGAAAACCACTCGGTAAATAACGTTCCGCATATTTTGCCCCAAAACAGCCTTAGCCCGAAAAATCCTGACTATTTTTGTAATTATAGGCTGGTAATCAACTCACAACCGTTTGCGAATGTTTAAAGGAACCTGTTTACTATCTGTCCTAATCATGGGCCTGTTGTTCATGAGCTGCTCGTCCAGAAAACAAATCCAGTATTTCAGCGATATCGATACACAAGCCCGGGAAACGGTGGCGCCGGTGACCCCGGTCGTACAGGTGAACGATCTGCTTAGTATCACCATTTCCTCCAGCACGCCCGAACTTGCCGCTGCCTATAACATCGTAAACCCCGACAAAGCCGAACTCGGCTATCTCGTAGCGGCCGACGGTACCATCACCCTGCCTGTTTTAGGAACACACAAAGTGGCCGGACTCACCTTCGCCGAACTCGATCAGTTCCTGCGGTCAAAACTTATAACCGGTGGCCATCTCGCCGATCCGGTCGTTATCGTCCGCCGACTGAATGCAAAGTTCACCGTGCTTGGAGAGGTCACCAAACCCGGCACCTACTCGTTCACAGAGCAGAATATCACACTGCTCCAGGCATTGGGCTACGCAGGCGACCTGACGATTTATGGCAAACGCAGCGACATATTGATCATCAGGGAAGAAAATGGGCTCAGGACCTATACAACCGTTGACCTCACGTCGCGGGCAACACTCACCTCGAATAGCCTGATCATCAAGCCAAATGATGTTATTTATGTCAATCCGAACGATACCCGGGTCAAAAGTGCCGGTTACATCGGCGGATTCACCACGTTGATGACCACCATTTCCGTAGCGCTTTCAACGGTTGTAACCATTCTGGTTTTATCAAAGTAAGCCGATGGAAAGCAAGGAAATCAAATTCAACATCAAACAGGAGCTTTTCCGGTATGTCCGCCACTGGCGTTGGGTAGTAGTGTCGGTCGCCGTATGCGTGACCTCCTGTTTCATTTACCTGCGTTACGCAAAAGACTACTACCAGACGTCGGCCAAAATACAAATCCTCGACAGTGGCGATGCCGCCTTTAAGTTGCCTTCAGAAGGCATCTCCCTTTTCGCCCAACAGGACGTAAACCTCGAGAACCAGATCGAGATCATGAAATCCTCCCGGATTTTGGGTGCCGTCGTCGACAGCCTCGACCTGACCACCGCGATCTACAGCGTGGGCAAGATCAAGTCGAACGAAATGTGGACGCACCTCCCGTTTCGGGTCGTGTGGGCCGTTGAGGAAGATTCCCTCTCTATGTCGTCTGCCGCCTTTACCGTCACCATAGCCGATAAGGGCTACCGTCTGGGCGAAGACCCCAAAATCTATCGCTACGGCGAGACGCATTTCGGAAGCAATGTCCCCTTCAAACTCCTGGCCAACCAAAAAGAGATCAAACGAGTGAAGGGACGGGAATTCCAGGTGGTGCTCCGTCCGAAGAAAGCCGTCATACAATCGCTGGCCCGAAGCATGGACGTCGATTACGTAGGAAACCAAAGCGACATCCTTAAAATATCCTTCGTCGGGACCAACAGCGAAAAGCTGAATGCAGTCGTCAACGAATTGGTTGATGTCTTTAACCAGGACGGTATTAGCGACCGCCAGCAGGTATTTCGCAAAACGATCGAATTTGTCGACCGGCGCTTTACCTACCTGTTTCGGGATCTTGACTCAATTGAAACCACCAAGGCGGTCTTCAAAAAACAGCATAAACTCAGTTATATCGAGTCAGATGCCGGGCTTTCCATGGGTGTTACCCAGGAGGCGCGCGAAAAACTCGATAAGGGAAAGGCACAGCTAATGCTTTCGCAACTCGTAGCGGAAGCCCTTGACCAGGCAGCGCCCTACGAACTGCTTCCGGCCAACCTGGGTCTCGACAATGCCGAAATAAACCGGTTGATAGACGAATACAATAACGCCAACCTCATCCGTCGCAAACTGGTTGACGCCGGCGGCGGTGATGCCAATCCCCGTGTCAGGGAGCTTTCCAACCTGTCCAACAGATTGAAAGGAAACATAAAAGCGTCGCTGATCGGCTACCAGAAAACACTAGCCTTCAACGAACGGGAACTCGCCCGGGTCAACGCAACCGAAGAATCCCGGTATGGCACCATGCCCGACAATGAAAAATCGCTTCGATCGATTGAACGACAGCAATCCCTAAAAGAGAATCTCTATCTTTTGCTGCTGCAGAAGCGGGAAGAAGCCGCCATCAATCTTGCGGTGATCAATCCGTCGGTTAAAGTGGTAGATTATGCGATCTATCCGTCCGAACCCATCGGCCCGAAACGAAGCGGACTCTACCTGGGTGCTTTGCTGGCCGGTTTACTGATTCCGTTGGGCGTATTGTATGTCATCAGGCTTCTCGACACGAAGATACAATCGAAGGAAGACCTGGAAAAAGGACTACCGGATATCCCGGTGATAGCAGAGATACCGTTTATCGACGCGGCTAAGAAAACAATCGAATTTCTGGATCGGTCGGTGCTATCGGAATCGTTCCGCATACTACGCACCAACATCCATTACCTGAAAGGGACGCGGACCGGCGGGGTTTCCTTATTCGTGACCTCGACCCTGAAAGGAGAAGGGAAAACATTTGTGTCCTCCAACCTGGCGATTACCATCGCGTCTATGGGGAAGAAGGTGATACTGGTAGGAGCCGATTTGCGAAACCCACAGCTTCACAACACGTTAGGCCTTGAACGCGAAGACATACAGGGTTTGAGCAGTTTCCTGATTGACGAATCCGTTCAGATAAGCTCGCTTATAAAACGCGACAATTTCGACGGCGAACATGGGTTTGACATTATCTTTTCGGGCGCTATCCCGCCCAACCCGGCTGAACTCCTGTCAAATGGCCGTTTTGGTGTGCTACTCGACGAACTCCGGAAACAATATGATTTTGTGGTAATTGACACCGCCCCAACCCTGTTGGTGACCGACACGACGCTGATCTCCCATTATGCCGACATCATCCTGTATGTGACCCGCGCGAACTTTACCGAAAAAAAGCTAATGAAGTTCATTGCGAACCTGAAAGAGTTCAACGGACTCCCGAATGTCGGTATCGTGCTCAATAATGTGAGTGCTGAGAAAACATATGGGTATGGTTACTCCTACAACTACGGATACGGGTACGGATATGACAACGCAGCCTCCCGATTGTCTTTTCTGCAAAGGCTCAGAGGTCGTCGCTAGCCGCTAACCCAACCTCTTTCCGGGTTCAGTCAAACCGCTACGGCTGCCTCTTCTTCCCCGAAAATTTCGTAGTCGTTAAACCGTAGTATACGTCCCGGATTGCCTACCACAACAGCGCCATCTGGAACATCCGTCACAATCACAGCACCTGCGCCAATCGAACACCATTTGCCGATCTTAACGCCCGGTTTGATGGTGGCACCTGCGCCGATGTGACTGCCTTTTCCGACTTGTACGTTCCCGGAAAGTGTCGCACTGGGCGATATATGCACAAAGTCACCTATCACACAGTCGTGTTCGACAATCGCAGCCGAATTGATGATGACATGCTGGCCAATACGCGCATTCGCGTTGATGATGGCATTTACCATCACAACCGTGCCGTCACCAATGGAAGCCGAACGCGAAACGAACGCACTGGGATGGATTGCGCGAAAAAAGGAAAAGCCCCTGAGTCGTTTGCTGATATCCTTTCGGATCGCATTCGATCCAACGGCAATTATGAAGGGTTTTTCGATTGACACGCTGCTCAAATACATGGAGCTTAACACCGGAACAGCCGTCGTAGTGGTGTCAACCGGATAATCGTCAAAAAACGCAGAAACGTCAAAACCTGCGCACTCAGCGATCTCCGCCACCACCTTACCGTGTCCGCCTGCTCCAAAAATGCATATACTTTTCGCGTCCATATTTCTTCTTACATTACAATTTCTATACTAAATACTCCCCTCATTTCGCGTGTGCTCCGATGGCATCCGCACCTTGCGGTTCGACACCCGGATTCGTCACTTTTTGTTCAAAAAGCGCATATTGATGGGCTATTTGCTTCCATAAATAGGCCTGCCCATAAAAAGCCTCTATCCGTTCCCGCGCGCTTCTGCCCATTTGCTGTGATAACTCCGGTTCATTCAACAACCGAAGTATGGCGTGTTGGATGGCCAGGGTATTCTTTACCGGAACCAAAAGGCCGCTCACGCCGTCGACAATAATCTCGTTACATCCATTGATATTCGTGGCAATCACCGGCAGTTCCATCGAACCGGCCTGTAGCACCACATTAGGAAAACCCTCCCGATACGACGGTAAGACCAGCACATTGCCCATAGCGAGATACGGTCGTACGTCGTCTTTAAATCCGACGCTGATGATGGCCCGGTTATCGGCGATTTTGCCCAGTGTCAAACTAGGAAGTGGGTCCGTTTCCGGTTCTTCCATCCCCACCAGCAACAATTTGGCGTGTTCGTATTTGGCGGCGACTTTAAGGAAGGCATCCACCAGTTCGACAATTCCCTTGTCTTTGACGATCCGGCCCACAAATACCACTACAAAGTCGTCGGGGTCGATTCCCAACTGCTCCCGCAACTGCGCGGTGTGGGAAGGAAGTATGTTCTCCCTGGAAAAAAAGCGCGTATCGACGCCATTTGTACTGCCATTGCCGAGCACTTCCAGTTTCTCAGGGCGTATGAGTCCCTCAGACACCATATAAGCCGACAAACCATGTGAATTGACATACACCCGGTGGGCGCAGCGATAGGTCAGTTGTTCAATCGCAATCAGAAGTTTTCGCTTCATGCCCGTAGCTTCCATCAGCGGAAGGCCGCCTACGGTATGCAAACGCACAGGAACCCCCATTACTTTCGCGGCAAGCATGGCCAAAAGACCCGCTTTGGGTGTTTGGGAATGTACGATGAAAGGACGCTCCTTATAAAAGAGAAAGACGAATCGCACTAAGGCGACGAAATCTTTTAGTGGCGTTATGCCCCGGGTCATGTCAATAGCGGCAAAGCGAACGCCTTCCCGTTCTGCACAGCGTTTTAGGTATTCGAGATCAGACGAAACCGCCATCACATCAAAGAAACTGCCCAGGAACCGTAACTGGCCTGTCAGTAGTTTGTCGATGGACAACGGTACGGTGGTAACCCGAATAAGTTTCTTTTGCTGCATAACCTAATGGTAAAAAGGAGCCGATGTGCGTAGGAAGTTTCCTAAGTGAATTCTGTCGGAACCAGACCAAAGTAACTGCATTTTCACGGCCGTATTCAGGTCATTTTTAAAACTTTACAATTATTTGTTATTTGTCTGCTTCATTCAAAAAAATTGTTACCGATTCATTAATAAATGGCGTCTGAAGTTAACACAGCAGATACACGGAAAAGCCCTCATCGGAAACGGAATTGAGAAAGAAGTGCGAAGGCTGGCTGTATAACGCTAACAGGATTTATTTAGTAACCTGTATAGCTATTTTAGGACGGGTCAAGGAGGGGTCACAGGAATAGATACTCCCTAGATACTCCCTAGATAGTCCGTATATAAAGTGTATATAAAGCGTATATGGTGACAAATTACTTTCGTGGCGACACAACACGCCAAAAAGGGATCAACAACTAAATACAGGCAAATTACGTGTATAGCCGGATTGGGGTGGTGGATTACAATTGTATAACTAAAACAGGATGTAGTTAGTAACCTGTATCTCTATTTAGGACGGGTCAAGGAGGGGTCAATAGGACGGGTTAGAGCATAGATAAAGCATAGATAAAGCATGGATAGAGCATGGATGGTGACAAAAAGCCTTTCAATAGGGGCCTTCCCTTTGCGTTAGTCCACTATACAACCCGACTCGGATAAGTGTTCTTCATATCGCGAATAAACTGACTTCCCAACTCACAAATAAAAAAGAGGCCTTCCGGCCTCTTCTATTCGTCACATAAGGTGCTTATTCTTTGATGAACCTGCACACTTCTGTCCCCGCTGCTGTCGTAACCTTTACGAGATAGGTACCTTTCGCCAATCCCGTCACATCTAGTTGGCTGAACGAACGATCCAAGGATCTTACAGGCATCTGTTGTCCGAGCAGGTTCACTACAGACAGATCGGAAATCGTCCTATCACTTGTAATGTTCAGCAGGTTGCGGGCCGGGTTTGGGTAAACCGAAAGCGTATTCCGTCTGAAATCAGGCGCCGACAGGCTAAAGCTAAGATCGTCCCAACTGTTGGCTACACTCACTAAGCCCACCCGTCCTGTTGGCATACCCGCAGGGCCGGCATTCTGCCGAAACGTGATCCGGTCGATGTTCCCTGACTGATCGGTACCCGCAAAAGTGGTGGCCGATGCCGTATTGCCGATTTCGCCCGCACTGAAATTCGCGTTGGCGAACAGCACCAGCGTGTCGTCGTTGGCACCGGATGCCTGGGTATATTTAAAGACAAGCAGGTAATCGGTTCCGTAGTTATACGAGTTGGCGGTATACACAATCGGGTTCCCCAGGCTGCCCTTGCTGATACCAATCGTGTAGGTGGTGCCACTGCTGGGCTGCGCCAACATCCGGAACGTAGTCGTAAAATTGCTGCCGCTCGAGATCCGGAAGAAATCAACCGGCGACGACTGGGCGTTGGCGATGTTGATCACCATTCCTACGTAAAGGCTACCATTCTGTGTAAAGGGTGTAAACGAGGTGCCGCAACCATCGGTATCAGGCGTGAGACTGAACGACTTCGTACTTGATCCATAGCCCACAGCGCCGATTGCCTGGTCGACCACTTTGGCATTCTGGCAGATGGCGCCCGTGCAATTGCCCAGTCCGCCCGGTTGTGAGGAGTTGTTCGACCACGAACCCTGACCGCTCAGTTGCTGGCCGGAGGTGTACGACGCGAAATCGTCGCTGAAAATAGTTTGGGCAAAAGTGGCCGAGGATACCATTGTAAAGAGGAAGAGTAATGCTTTTTTCATATGCTTTATTTTTTGGGGAAAGTAGCGAAAAAAACCTAGACGCGACTACAGAAATTCTACCCGTGCGAACATATACCGTTTCATTCAGGTGACACACTTGCGCCCGTGCCTCCATTTTGCTATAATTGTCGTATCTTTGCGCCCGCAAACCGGCCTCGTAGTTCAACGGATAGAATAGATGTTTCCTAAACATTAGATCCAGGTTCGATTCCCGGCGAGGCTACCGGAAACCGCTCTTGTAAGGGCGGTTTTTTTATTGGATCCAGGTTCTCCCGAAGCATCGGGACCGGTGAGGCAGCGAAAATCGTTACGTAGGACGATGCCCTGCCGGAATCTCTACGATATGGTCATTGTGGAATGGCGGCTGTTCGGAAGGCATAATCGTATAACGCCCTTTTAAGGCAGACAGGAACTTACCCGCCAGATAAAGTCCGAGCCCCGACATGCTTTTCCCATCAGACTTGCCATTCAACAGTCGATGCAGGGTTTCCGCCAGTTCTTCGTCTATTGGCGTTCCATCATCGCGCAACACCAATCGTATGTTCTTCCCGACTTTCTCACACCGAACGACCACCGTCTTCGACTTCCCATGACGGAGTGAATTGGTCAACAGGTTGCGCAACACCGTCCGCAACGCGTTGGGATCGCTTACGAAGTCGTGAGCGACATCCCCTTCAAACTCCACCGTGATCGACGCCTCATATGACGACACAAATCCGTCCAACTCAAAAAGCAAATCATCGAGCAATGGCTTCAGGTTGGTCGCCTGCGGGCGGTCGGATTTGCCATGCCACAGCCATCCCACCAAATTATGACATAAGGCGCTGATGTTTTGAATGTATAGCTGTTGCCGGCGAATGATATCCGTTGCGGGCTTTCCTTCTTCAATTGTAGGAAGCAGGCGTCGGTTAAGCATTTCCAGGGAAGCCAACGGCGACAGCACGTCGTGGGAAATTACGCGCTTGATATCGCTTTCCCGTTCGTAAAGCGCTTCTATCCGGCGACGCGAACGGTAGTTGTAGTAGCCGAGCAGGCCCGCTACCACCGCCAAAACACCTGTGATAAGGGAGAAGACCAAAAGCCGCATCTGCGACTTCCGGGCTGCAGTCACCTCGGTTTCCTTTTGTTTCAGTTTGAATTCCCCTTCTACATTCGCCATCCGGCTTTCGGCCAGCATGATGTCTAAGGCGTTTGCCAAGCTATCTTTTAATCCTTTATAGTAATACGCCTTCTTGTAATCTCCCTGTAGTACATAATTCTTCTCGAGCGTGCCATAGGCCGTAACGAGGAAATTAGGGTTGTCGTTATGGTTCTTCCGGTAGGTGGTAATGGCCTTTTCTATATAATCGGCGTACCTCGACGGATTGTCTTTTACTGAAGAATGCCGGGTCATATCGAATACATCAAGGTATTGGTAATCAGGTCGGACGTCCCGTTGCCGAAACTCAAGCATCGAATCAACCTTCGACTGCAGCCCTTTTCGTTGGTAGACGGCACTTATAGCCAATCGTGTGCTAGACTCATAGCGGTCGGCCACACCCTGTTCATTTGCCAGTTTCATAACTTGACGCGCCAGGCGCTCATAGTGTTCAACGGGCAGGGCGCAAATCGTGTCATCGTTCAATAACGTAAAGCAATACGACAACTGGTGATTCGGCCTTTTTGAGTGCTTGATAAGGTTGAGATACTGATTGCGGTAATAGCGCGTGTCGTCTTTATTACCCATACGGCTCATGCCCGCATCAGTTGGATAGCGATACGCCAGATTGCGATAGGCATAGAAAAGTGCGTCAGTATCTTTAGTCGTCTCGAATATGTCGGCCGCCGTCCGCGCCTCGCGGTAACTTTGGTAGTAGTCCTTCCCAAAGCGCTCACCACTTTTCAAAAGGTGTAAAATCCCCTTTTGGGTGGGCGTCGCATCTTGCTCCAGAAGGGAATCCAATTCCATTATCCTGCCCGCATTCGGACGACCCGACATGAAAACAGCGTTAAACTCGGCATTCAAAAGGGCTGTGGTGTAAAGCGAGTCGTCTTTGCCATGGGTGGCCAGATACTGCCGCGCCTCTTCTGGCGTAAAGTGATGCAAATAGTATACTAGCGGATCGTGCTGCTTGCGCTGCTTCTGGCAGCTTCCCGAGAAAAGACC
The DNA here is from genome assembly GCA_035298445.1 of Flavobacterium sp. GTDB lineage: Bacteria > Bacteroidota > Bacteroidia > Flavobacteriales > Flavobacteriaceae > Flavobacterium. The sequence continues at coordinate 2,042 of DATGXZ010000147.1, read as the reverse complement.
GACCACCAGAAGCGCCATACTAATACGGCCCGTCTGGCGTGAAGATAGAAGCAATCGGCGACCGCGAAGTGCCAATCGGCAAACGTATGTACTAGGAAAAATCCAACGCATCTCGGCTAAAGGGGTTTACCGTCCTGTCTATTCCTACATGCGATCTGGGGAATACAAATATACCGTTTTATGTTTTGTAAGAAATATCTTTTTAAGATATCGTGCCGTGATGACAAAAAAAGAGCCGGCGTGAACCGGCTCTCCAAGGATCTTGCTTATTTCCATCCTCCACCAAGATCCCTATAAATCATCACGACAGCGGTCAGTTGGGCCTTTTTGGTCTCTACGAGTTCCAATTTTGCCTCAAGCGCGTCCCGCTGGGTCATGAGCACTTCCAGATAATCCGCACGGGCCGACCGGAACAGGTCATTCGAAATATCGATTGACGTCGTGAGGGCCGAGACCTGTTGTGACTTCAAATCATAGCTTTTCCCCAGATTATCGATCCTTGACAGTTGGGTCGACACTTCAAGGTAGGCGTTCAATATCGTACGCTCGTATTCATACAATGCCTGCAACTGACGGGCATTGGCGTTTTTATACTCGGCCTTGATGGCGTTGCGATTGATTAGTGGCGCGGCCAAATCACCGGTAAGCGAATACAACACCGACTCGGGGAACCGAAACAGGTACGACGGTTTGAACGCCTGCAGGCCTAACGCGGCCGAAATATCAAGTGACGGATAAAATTCCGCGCGGGCGGCTTTCACGTCAAGTTTGGCTGCCTCGAGTTCCAGTTCCGCCTGGCGGATATCGGGGCGATTCGCCAATAATTGAGAAGGCACACCTACTTTTACTTCTGCTGGCACGAGGTCGGTAAACTGCGTGCTGCTGCGTACAATGGGTTGTGGATACCGTCCGAGCAGGAAATTAATCCGGTTTTCGGCTTCCCGGATACGCTGCAGGATGTCGAATTCGAGGCTTTGCGACGACTTGACCTCAGCGGCGAACTTCTGCACCGCAAGCTCCGTGGCCCGCGCGGCTTCCTTCTGCACCTTCACGATCTCGAGTCCGTTTTGTTGTATCGCGATGTTCTGCCGGACGATGTCCAATTGGTTGTCAAGGGCCAGCAACTCATAATACGATTCGGCAATCTCCGAGATAAGGTTGGTAACGACAAAGTTCTTCCCTTCTACGGTAGCGAGATAGCGTTCAACCGCCGCTTTCTTTGAATTGCGGAGTTTCTTCCAGATATCCACTTCCCAGTTCGCGTAGGCCGCCACGCCAAAATCCGCCAACGGATCCGGCACTTCCTGGCCGGGTGTAATATCGGTAGACGCGTCACCGGCGCCCTGGCTGGTGTAGCGCCCGACCTTTTCGAGTCCGGCGCCGGCCTTCACCCCTACCGTAGGCAGCAGCGCGCCTTTGCGGATGCGGATGTCATTTTTCGCCATCTCGATCTCCTGTAAGGTGATGTTCAGCTCCTGATTGTTTTGGAGCGCGGTATCAATCAACCCCACCAGGTTCGGGTCTTTGAAGAAATCACGCCACCGGGCGGCCGACATGTTCGTGGTGTCGCTCGTGACACCGAACGTATCAGGAAGAGGGGTTTTAGCCGCCGAAGTGGCGATTTCAGGGGCCTTACACCCGGTGATGGCAAGCGCCAATACCACCGGAAGGGCATATAGGAAACTACGTGACTTATTCATTGTGGTCGATTTCTTCGGTTAACGGATTCTCATTCTCGTTGTCAATTATCGGATTGCGCTCGGAAATACTGGCGAACAGGTAATACAGCCCGGGGATGAGCAATACCCCGAATACGGTTCCAATCAACATCCCTCCGGCCGCGGCCGAGCCAATGGTGCGGTTACCCAATGCACCAGGTCCGGATGCCAATACGAGCGGCACGAGTCCGGCGATAAACGCGAACGACGTCATTAGGATCGGACGGAAACGGGTGGCCGCACCTTCCAGCGCCGCCTCGAAGACCGTAAGCCCGTCTTTGTGTTTCTGCGCGGCGAACTCCACGATCAACACCGCGTTCTTAC
>DATGXZ010000146.1:0-3158 GCA_035298445.1 Flavobacterium sp. | reverse complement strand
TCCTTATGGGAATAATCGTCGAGTTCATATAAACAAAATACCAACCGGTATTGGTTCGGTAGACGCTGCATGAGTTCCAACAACCGGTCGAGTGACACGTCCATCTCGTCTTCATCCACCGTGGTGTCATCCGGGAGCTTGTCAGGCAGGGCGACGAGTCCAAAGGTTTTACGGTAACTATCAATCGCTTTGTGGATGGTAATCCGTTTCATCCATCCCTCAAACGAACCCTTGCTCGCAAAACTGCGGATATTGGTAAAGATGTCGACAAAGGCATTGTGCAGGTTGTCTTCGGCTTCTTCCGGGCTGGCGCAATACTTCAGGCTGAGGGCGAATAGCGTATTTCGGTAGCGCCCATAGAGTGCTTCCCGTGCCTTTCGGTCGCCGTCCATACAGCCCTTTATGATTTTATCGAGATCCAAGGGGAGCAGAGGTGTTGTTATGTAAACCGGAAATGCGTTTCATCCCTTTTAAAAGTAATGGATTCCGCGCACATGTACGCCCGATGTCGTTTTATCTTCAGCGCTCATCACATTGGTCGTAGCATCCAGCGCAAAGGCAGTAGCACCCGTAGCGTCGGTGGCCGACCAATAGCGTCCGTTCAACTCATTGGGCCGTAGCGGTGCGAGGGCGTCCCGTATAGCCTGGAGTTCCGCTTTCGACGGAAGGAACCAGCGATGGCCGACATCCGTCCCAAACAACAATACCTGTCGGGCGGCCACGGTTCCGTCGGCGGTAGGTGAACATACGGAAGGTGTAGTGTAAAAATCGACCAGCGCCCCATGCATTCGGGCTATGTCACCGCTGGCCCATTTTCCGGCACCGATGCCGTCCTGTAACGCCTGCGGAATCGCCAGGATGTTGCATCCCCATTGCGCGGAAGGGATGTCGCTTTCCATTATCTCAATATACCTCCATCCCTCGCTATACGAACCTTTGTCATAACACACCAACCCTCCCTGCGGGCCGACGGCACCAATCGGATAGGCCGTTTCGGTTTCGCAGGACCGACTTAGTTGTATCAGTTGGTTTCCGTCGCCGATCCGGATGGTATCAGGCGTAACAATGACAGGTGCGTCGATTTGCCAGTAATCGGATAGGGCTGAGGTGCCGTTGAGATAGATGTTCATGTGGTAGTTGTCGTTTACGAAAAGAAATGTCCACGTACCCTCATAGGTTTCACCATTGTAGTAAAAGGTTAATGTACCGTCAGGATGGGTTAGGAAAACACCGCCTACAAACCCGTTGCGGCCGCCTTCTACATAATCGACGTTCCAGACACAAGGCGTAGGCGGACAAAACAATCCGTTGCAATATTGAATGATGTCCTCACGGTTGCAACTATCGATCGCCGCCTTCAACTCTTCGTTGTTGTGGATGGAAAAAACGCTGCCGTCTGCAAGTGTGGTCGAAATCGGATAGCTGATGCTAATCGCATCGTCTGTGGACAGGTTGCCGAGGAAAGCACTGAAATCAGCGTCGCCGACAATCTGGTCTTGTGCCACCGGTTCGAGGTCACCATCATAGGTAATGACGGTAATGGGATAGACGAAGTCGATGCAGACGATGTGCTGCAACGGGTCAGTGTCGTCGTTGGTGATTTGGCTCACTTGCGTAAACAGGACGTCCTCCTGTGTGATCACATTGTCAAAGTCGGGGACGATGGTGTCGGCCCGTAGGGTATCATCGAGGTCGGTGCATCCCGCCAGGGCGAGAAACAGGAAGGGGAGGTATCGTTTCATGGTAATTTAAATTGCATCATACGCGATATAAGCGCCTAAAAGGCCGTATTCATAGTCAGGATCGGTGGCTTGTCGGAAGAAATCATAACTCACCCAGCAGTAACCTTCGTTGCCCCAGTCGGTTCCCCATGAGTTCACCACCTTGAACGCGGCCAGGTCGTCGTCGTACCCCACCACGAGCATGGCGTGTGAGCCGACAAGTTGCGTGCTGTCGCAACGGAGGTACACAAAGCGGTTGTCGGTATCCCGGGGTGTGGCCGCCCGGAACGACTGGTCGAGTTTCATACCGATGACCACCGGCATCTGCGTGGCAATCATCGCTTTTACGACATTGAGGGTTGTGAAGGAACCGGTTTCCGCAAGTGGGTAGACCGTGTAATAGTCACTAATTTTATGGGCCTCGGCCTCAGTTCGTGCCACGCTTCCAGGCTGGTAGGTGCACACGGAAGGATTGTACGGAAAATACGCCCATGTGCAGGCCCCTTGTGCTTTCAATACATGGAGTGCGTTCTCGATGCAGGTGCCCACATCGCAACCGCCGGCTTCTTTCGCCTGGTTATAAACATACGCCGGACTCATCACCTGGTCGAAGGTGGTAAACGCATAACCATATTGGATTTTTTCCTGGTAGCTTTTCAGGTAGTAGGTCGTGGCCCACGCCACGCAACTTCCCTGTGCCCCCTGGCTTCGCACGGGCGGCATATCGGCACTGAGGTCAAACAGCACCGGAAGATCGGGCGGAATCTCAAAAACCGGTAGCGGCAGCGCGGGCTCGGTAATGCTGGCGCAGCCTGCGTCATTGAGGCCACAGTTTTTCGGGTCGTTTTGCGCAACTTCCGTCTCAATCGGCGTTTCGGGATCGATGGGCGGATTTTCTTCCTCCGGCTCCGGCTCCCAGTCAATCGGGTTGACGTTATCGGGTGGGCGCGTGCGGCTTCCCACGGGTTCGGTTTCACAGCTTAGGGCTGAAAATGCGATGAAGATGGCAACCAGGAGACGTAGTTTCATATGACCTGTTTTAGCTATAGTCGGCCACAAAGCAAAAGGTTGCCTCAAAAAAAGAAACCCTGCTCCGATAGAAGCAGGGTTTCCTGAATTAACCTAATATATAACTGGTACTATTCCTGTGTTTCGTCATTGTGTGACTCACGGGATTCTTCCTGGTCCGGGCGTGGTTCGCGCGGCGGACGGTTGTCATCACGACGTGGCCCACGGTCATCACGACGCGGTCCGCGATCGTCACGGCGGGGTCCACGATCATCGCGACGTGGTCCGCGGTCATCACGACGCTCCGGGCGCGGTGCATTCTCATCACGCGGAGGGCGTGGGAGAAGCGCCTTACGGGAAACGCGCTCTTTCTTCGTCTTCGGATCGATACCCATGAATTTCACATCGAGTTCGTCACCCATGTTGACG
>DATGXZ010000145.1:0-4811 GCA_035298445.1 Flavobacterium sp. | reverse complement strand
AGAGTTGTTGCCACATTCCGTCGAACCTAAAACGGCCAGCAATGGAAAATAAGAACGATATCGGCCGCGCCTTCCGCGAACGCCTCAAAGACCTCGACCGGACGCCATCTGATCAGGTATGGGCGCGCATTGAAGCCGACCTTGAAAAAAAGAAAAAACGCCGCGGCGTGTTCTGGCTTTGGTGGCCCGGACTGGTAGCGATGCTTCTCGTGGGCTATTGGGGTATTACGTATTTCACGGGCGATGCTGTCGACGGTAACGAAAATTGGGAAAGCCGTGACGACAAGCCAGCTCCGGCACATTCTCCGGTGTCACATCCACCCGTGTGGCATCCGGATGGAGCGGCAAACCACAGTGATCCAAACACCCCGCATCCTGAGAGTTCGGCACCGACGTCAGGCAACACGACTACTGTAAAGGCATCCCAAAAAGCCCATTCCGTAGCGTTGTCCCGTCCTTCCTCCTCTAAAAAAGGACCGGCGCACCGGAAGAAACGACGCACGCGAAAGTACCCCCCAACGCGCTACACGTTGTACTTCGCTAAGAAGCGCATGGTGTCTTCCCGCGACACGTTCGGACAGGCAGAAGATACCAACGGCATCGCGTTCCAGCCGAATCCGACGGGAAGCCTCGGGCGGGAACTGCTGTTTTCCACCGGTGATTCCCTTTCTGTTGCCACAACAAAGACGGCAGACAGCACGGCCACGCAAAAGAAAACCGTCAAAAAAGACGAATCCAAAACCGCAGAGGAACCCAAGCCACAGTATGAGTTTTACGTGGGCGGTTGGTATGGCCCCAACGTAATGGCATCCTTCGGGAACAGCTCTCCCCTTTCAGATGAGGCTACCTTCTCGGGCAAGGGAAAGGCAGGCCATTCGTTCGGCTTGTTTGCGAAGTGGAAATTCAACGGCCGTTTTGGTATCCAGATTGGCTACTCGCAGGTAAACCTGGCGTACCAAACCCACATCTCGGGGGTCGGGAGTGATAATCGCTTCCTTGACTACAGTCGCATTAACTTGGCTGCCGGAATGTCGCCTATGGATGTCGAAGAACGATTCGTAAATGCCCAGACGGTTACCGTTGACCAGGAAATCCGGTACACCGAAATTCCCATCACGTTCAGCTACCGGCTACTAGACCGCAATCTCGGGGTGGAGGCACTACTCGGCATTGCCCTGATGCGCTACAACCGCAATGAATTAGTCGTCTCGGCAACGGGAACCCAAACGTTTTCTCTGGGAGGTCAAAACAACTTCCTGAAAACCACTTCGGGTATTGACGCAGGTTTTCAGGTATACTATAAAATCGGGTCGCATTGGCGCGCCGAGGTAACGCCGCTCTTCCGTTACCCCCTTAAGACGCTCGAAAGCGACACCACCTTCCGACCCTGGTGGGTCACTGCACAATTCGGATTTAGTTACAGATTATAAGTTGGTTAGGCCCGGTTTCAACGCCGGGCTTTTCTCATTGCCTGTACACGATCCCTACCAACAACGCGCCACTTCCGAAATCGCTCGGCAAATCTTTGTAAAACCAGGAGTAGGGTGTCCACTGGTAACCCGCCTGTATGCCTACATTCTTGTAAAACCCGCGCACCCCGAGTCCGATAGACGTAGTACTGAACACTTTGCTGTATCGTTCCTTTTCAACGGGAATAGACGAATCAGCGTATCCTATAAATTGTGATCGGTAGGTAAGGAAGCTGTAGCCTAGAGTTGAATACCATTCCATGCCGGTGGTGGGAGATTCGAAGAAATCCATCCGTGCCGAGTAGCGGATACCTATGGTGCCGCCAAGTCCACGGATGCGGTTGTTGAAGATACTGTCGCGATGGATATACTGGAAGTTGCCCACGCTCTCTGGAACCGTCAGGTTGAAACCAATCTCGAGTGATTCGCGCTCGAAATGGACGGCGCGGTACCAGAATCCGAAGTTCACAGACGGCTGGATTTTGTCTTTTAGGCCGTCAAGCGGAATGTACCCTCCAGCTTCGACGTATACACGTTCGGTGGGCGACAGGAAAGGACGGGCCTGTGCCGATCCGATCAGGGAGGCAAGCAACAGCGAAACACAAATGATCTTTTTCATGCGATTACCAGTTTAAGAGGGGTAGTACCCGTTTTTTATTGATGTTCAACAAGCCTAGCTGAAAGCCGCGATGGGTGCGGTTGATCAGCCCAATCTGGAAGCCATATCGTGACGAACGGGCTGAGTTGATGGCTCCTAACTGTAGGCCGCGTAGTTCACGGCTCATGTTGAGAAATCCTATTTGTGCGCCCCGTACCTCCCGGGCGCTGTTGGTGAGGGAAATAGAGCCTCCGTTCAATTGCCGTATGGAGGAGAGCGGACTGATGGAGAGTCCGTCTACCCGAACTGCTCCAACGGCAAGTGCCGATACGGAAACACCCTGCATCCGGTTCAGGAGGGTAGCGGTCGAGAGGTTGAGTCCGCGCACCTCCGCACCTTCTTCCATAAACCCGCCCGTACTTATATTGATTCCATTGACCCGGATAAACGTCGGGGCCGCCGCTGGAAGGCTGTCAATGATGGGAATTTCACCCCGTTTGCTTAGGTACATAACCCTAACGATCCCGGCCAGTACGAAGGCCGCGCCAGTCGGACTCACTTCGGTGTTGAGGCCGTTTACGGTTTGCCGTTCGATCAGTTTACTGCGATAATGGCCGACGCCCAGCACCCATCCGTCGACACGGCTTACCTTACGGGAAATGGGCGACAGGCTGAACCCGCGCTGTATGTGGCCCGGAAGGCTGTCTTGTGCGCTTGCACTGCCTGCTATGAGGAGTGCCAAAAGGAGGATTTTTTTCATTTGGATGTGTATTTTACTGAGCCAAAACTATTGCGATAATAACAACCATCATTGCGTAAAATAATTTTCGTATTATTGTGTTTTGCGAAAATCACAAATGAATCAAGACCTGCTGCTGGCTGCCATCCGAAAGAAAATCCCACCCGGTGATTCGTTGTTGGATGTATTGTCGGCTGTGCTGTCAATTAGCTACGATGCGGCCCACCGGCGGGTATCCTCTAAGAGCAAGTTCTCGATAGACGAGGCGGTTGCACTGTGTCGGCATTTTAACCTGTCGATGGATGCGGTGTTGGGCGCCGACAACAAAGTGGTGGTGGAAAAGACCAAGGAAATACATTCTTTTGCTGATCTGGCCGATTATTTCGCCACATCGGCGGATTACCTGGAACGTTTCCAGAAGCAGGACGCGGTGATGTATTATTCCGCTAAGGATATCCCACTGTTTCATACGGTAGGCGGTACGCTGTTATCGAAATTCAAGCTGTATGTGTGGATGTCGTTGCTGACCGGTAGCGACATGACGCCTTTTTCGGGGTTTACGGTACCGGAAGCCGTATTGCCACACACCAGCCGATTGCGGAATGCGTATGCGAGTATGGCCATTCATGAAATCTGGAATGACACGACGATCAACAGCACCTTACAGCAAATTGACTATTTCTCGGAATCGGGATTGCTGACACCGGACTCGGCGCGCGCGCTGTATGAGGATGTCCGCACATTATTGGCGGAAACCGAGCGTCGCTGCTCGCGGGCTGATGCGCGTTATGATCTGTACCATAATGAGCTTTTGATTCTTAACAATAATGTACTCGTGTGCGATGAGAACCGAATGCGCCTCTTTGTGCCCTACACCATGTTAGGTTATTTCATCACGGGAGACGAGGTCACTTGTCGGCACGCGCGCGACTATTTTCTCTTCCAATTGCAAAACTCAAAATCGCTGAACCATTCCGGCACCCGTGACCGTAAATTATTCTTTAGCAAGATGTTACAAAAGGTTGCCTTTTACGAAGCGCGCCTGACCGCCCGGGTCGATCTTTCCTACTAAAGATTTTTTTGGACGTTTGTAACTTTTTCGGAGCGGCATACGTATAACTACAAGTATCGTAACCCCACTCAGACTAATTCATGAGACAACTTAAGATTACCAAGCAGGTAACCAACCGGGAGACTGCTTCACTTGACAAGTACCTACAGGAAATCGGGAAAGTCGATCTTATCACCGCTGACGAAGAGGTGGAACTCGCACAAAAGATCAAGGCCGGAGACCAGAAAGCGTTAGAGAAGCTGACCAAAGCCAACCTTCGTTTCGTGGTGTCTGTTGCCAAGCAATACCAGAACCAGGGATTGACGCTTCCCGATTTGATCAACGAAGGAAACCTTGGATTGATCAAAGCTGCGCAGCGCTTCGACGAAACCCGCGGTTTTAAATTCATTTCGTATGCGGTTTGGTGGATCCGTCAATCGATCCTTCAGGCGTTGGCCGAACAATCGCGTATTGTGCGTTTGCCGCTGAATAAAATCGGATCGATCAATAAGATCAACAAGATGTATGCGTTGCTCGAGCAATCGAACGAGCGTCCGCCATCTGCGGAAGAAATCGCGAAAGAACTCGACATGACCGTCAATGACGTGAAGGAGAGTATGAAGAATTCCGGACGTCACTTGTCAATGGATGCGCCGTTGGTAGAAGGTGAGGATTCGAACCTGTATGACGTATTGCGTTCAGGCGAGTCTCCTAACCCTGACCGCGAACTGATTCATGAATCACTGCGCACGGAAATCGAGCGTTCGCTTGAAACGCTTACACCGCGTGAAGCGGATGTGGTGCGTCTGTATTTCGGATTGGGTGACCAACATCCGATGACGCTTGAAGAGATTGGCGAGACCTTTGACCTCACGCGCGAGCGTGTGCGCCAGATTAAGGAGAAAGCTATCCGGAGGTTGAAACATACCTCCCGCAGCAAAATCCTGAAGACCT
>DATGXZ010000144.1:0-7006 GCA_035298445.1 Flavobacterium sp. | reverse complement strand
GGAGTACCTTGCCATGTTCTCCCTCGGGTTCAGCCAGGTATTTCATCAAAATCGGAATGTCCTCCGGCGGACGTATGTCGCGTAACGTCATTGACATATAGTCTGCCTCCGAATAGCCATAAATGCGACAGGCGGCTTCGTTGACTAATAGGATATGTAGGGTGTCAGGGTCAAATAAAAACATGGGCAGCGGGCTGTGGTTGAACAGCGACATGTATTCCTGCTTCGAACGCCTGAGTCGTTCTTCTGCCTCCCGCTCGGTGTCCAGTATCTGTTGGTAGTAGCGCGATACCATCCGGGTATGACGGCGAACTAACACGAACAACAGTAAAGCGGTTACCAGTATGAAAACCAAGCCTTTTGTGGTCTGTAACTCGGAGAGTTTTTTTACATCCGGCACGAATAGCTCCAACACCCAATCAGAGGTAAAGATGTACACGCCGCTTACCAACGCATACACCACCACAATACGAAACGCCGGACGCGCGCCCGTGTAAAGAGACTGGATATTCATAACCTGCAAATGAGTAACCGTATTTACGTACTAAATTACGAATTTTTTAACTTATAATGAAGGATTTTGGTGTTCGAATGGAGAAAGTAATTAGCGAATGTGATAATTAGCGAATTAGCGAGTGGGGTAACGGCTGGCTTGAAATGAAAGGCTCTATTTGGAGAAATGAAGGTCATGTATTAAAGTAGGGTCTCTCCGGGCAGCGGCAAGACTCGGGCAGATTGGCAATGAATACCAAACGTCGAAAGGGCGAAGTGACAGCAACTCGATTCGCCACTGTTGGACCCTTCCATCCGTTACCCGTTCCAGCGGCGATTACTTCCCTTAGCGGATTTCCTAATCATCTCACTTTCTAATCGACGTACGTAACTTGTCTATTCGCCTATCGTCAGTAACCAAGCCATTTTCTCATTTACACATTCGCTAATTGCTCATTCGCTAATTATCACATTCGCTAATTAACTACCTTTACCCTATGAAAAAGAAGCTGCTACTCATCGCCTTTTTCCAGGTATGGCTGACCTTCGCGCAGGAAGATGCCTGGGTGTATTTCACCGATAAACCCGATGCCGCATCCTATCTTGCCAATCCGTCGGCAATGTTGTCACAACGGGCGCTTGACCGTAGGGCGGCACAGAATATTCCCGTCGATATCGCCGATGTGCCGCTTCATACACCTTACGTAGAAGCGGTGGCTGGAACGCCGGGCATCGTGATAAAGTCGGCGTCGAAATGGTTCAATTGCCTTCACGTGCGCGGGAGCGAAGCCAGCATCAATTCCCTAACGTCACTTTCGTTCGTTGACCATATCGTATTTGCGAACGCCAACCTGAATCCCGCACCACGCCGCCCGCAGTCCCGGTTGTCGCGTGTGGCAAAATGGACCGACATACAGGTCAATTATCCGTATGGAAGTTCGGAAAACCAGGTGCAGCAGTTGAACGGGCATTACTTGCACCAGATGGATTATACCGGTTCCGGGAAGTACATCGCCGTACTCGACGCGGGTTTTCCCGGAGTCGATACCGCCTCACCGTTCCAGCGTCTACGCGACAACAACGGCATCCTCGGCGGCTATGATTTTGTAAACGACGCTACCGATTTCTACTCGGGTGGCAACCACGGCACGACGGTACTCTCTACAATGGCCGGTTACGTGCCGGACGCTTTGGTCGGAACGGCCCCCGATGCCTCGTATTACCTCTTTATTACCGAAGATGTAGCCTCCGAGAACCCCGTGGAAGAATCGTATTGGGTAGAGGCAGCCGAACGCGCCGACAGCCTCGGCGTCGACGTGATCAATACGTCGTTGGGCTATTTCGGCTACGACAATCCTGATTATAGTCATACGTATGCCGACATGAACGGCACTACCACCTTCATTTCAAAAGGAGTGAATATGGCGTTCAGTCGCGGAATGATCGTCGTCGTGTCCGCCGGAAACAGTGGTAATAGCGCCGAACCACATATTGGGGCGCCCGCAGATGCCCTATCGGCCCTGACGATAGGCGCTGTAAACGCGTCAGGCCAGTATGCGAGTTTCAGTTCGATCGGCCCTTCGTATGACGGACGCGTTAAGCCGGATGTCGTTGCACAGGGAGCGGCCGTGTTTGTAGCGCAGCCGAACGGTGCGGTTACGATTTCCAATGGCACGTCTTTTTCCGGACCGATTACCGCCGGACTCGTCGCCTGTTTGTGGCAGGCGTTGCCCGAGTTGAGCAACCAGGAGATCATCGACCTGGTGCGCCAATCGGCCAGTTTGTATGACAATCCGACCACGCAGCTCGGCTACGGCATTCCTGATTTCAACCTTGCAATTGCGATGTCGGTCGAGGGGTTTGAACCTGCGCCTTATGCCGTCTACCCCAATCCGTTCAGCCAATCGCTTACTGTAACGGTTCCAAAAGTCGTGACCGGTGCCACACTGGAAGTGACAGACACTACCGGAAAACGCGTATTGGAAGCAGCGCTTACGGCTCTCAGCCAAACCTTTGAACTATCGGGCCTGGCGACGGGCTTCTATTTTTATAAGGTACAGTCGGGCGGGATGGTACGAACCGGTAAAATCGTAAAACGTTGATATGAATCGCATTACCCAATTATTTGGCATACAATATCCTATTATACAGGGTGGCATGATCTGGAACAGTGGCTGGCGCCTCGCGAGTGCCGTGAGCAACGCGGGAGGACTTGGACTTATCGGTGCCGGGTCAATGTATCCCGAGGTGCTAAGGGAACATATTCAAAAATGTAAGGCCGCGACCGACAAACCTTTTGGGGTCAACGTCCCGATGTTGTATCCGAACCTTGAGGAGATCCTGCAAATTATTGTCGAAGAAGGTGTTAGAATCGTCTTTACGTCGGCTGGAAACCCAAAGACCTATACAGCATTCCTGAAAGAAAAAGGCATCACCGTGGTGCATGTCGTAAGCAGTAGCAAATTTGCTTTGAAGGCACAGGAAGCAGGCGTTGACGCTATCGTAGCGGAAGGTTTTGAGGCGGGCGGACACAACGGGAGGGAGGAAAGTACCACCCTGACGCTTATTCCACAAGTGCGACGCAACGTTTCCATTCCGCTGATTGCCGCCGGTGGTATCGCAACCGGACGTGCCATGTTGGCCGCGATGGTGCTCGGTGCGGATGGCGTGCAGATGGGCTCGCGTTTCGCCGCTTCAGAAGAGAGTTCCGCCCATGACAACTTCAAGCAATTAGTCGCCGGATTGGAAGAGGGCGGCACGCAACTCACCCTAAAGGAACTCGCACCCGTGCGGTTGGTCAAAAACAAGTTTTACGACGACCTTCAGGCGCTGTATGCCACGGGGCCTACGGTGGAAGAACTGAAAAACCTATTGGGCCGTGCGCGCGCCAAACGCGGCATGTTCGAAGGTGACCTGGTAGAAGGGGAACTTGAGATCGGACAGGTTTCCGGGCTTATAGACAAGGTTTTACCTGTAGCAACAATCTTCGAGGAAGTGCTAGCGGAATTCGAGCAGGCCCGACGTGAAGTCGCCGGACGCGATTTAATGTTTCCGTAACGTTTTTCTGCGCACGAAAGCGTACCTTTCAGGAAAACCACACGATGAATTTACCTATAATTATCGTCGTCGGGTTGGCGGCTATTGGGTTGGTGGTATGGATGATACGGCGCAATGCTGCTGATCGCAAAGTGTATGAACGTTCAGAGAACGCCGTACCGACCCTGCCCGAGACCGAAGATGACGAGGATTCCGAAACCTGACGTTTACAGCTCTACGAGAAGTTGATGGCGCAGCAGGTCATCAAAGTTTTCGCGTTCGCGGATGAGTGCTGCCTGTCCGTTTCGCCACAACACTTCTGCCGGACGGTAGCGGGAGTTGTAATTGGATGACATCGAGAAGCAATAAGCGCCGGCATTGCGGAAACACAGGATGTCACCTTCTTTTATTTCCTGGATGCGGCGGTTGTTCGCGAAGGTATCCGTCTCACAGATATAACCCACCACTGTGTAGAAACGTTCCTTTCCTTTCGGATTGGATACGTTCTCGATTTGGTGTTTTGAACCATAGAACATCGGACGGATCAGGTGGTTGAACCCCGTATCGACGCCGGCAAACACCGTTGATGTCGTTTGCTTGACCACATTGACTTTGGTAAGGAAGAAACCAGCTTCGCTCACCAGGAATTTTCCCGGTTCGAAGCAAAGGGTGAGCTCCCGCCCGTATTCTTTTTCGAAGGCAAGGAAGCGCTTTGTCAGTTTTCTGCCGAGTTCTTCAATGTTGGTTGAAATATCATCTTTAGCGTAAGGCACTTTAAAACCGCTGCCAAAATCGATGAAATCCAGTTCCGGGAAGTGACGGGCTGCGTCAAAGAGTATTTCAGAGGCATAGAGGAACACTTCAATATCAAGGATATCAGACCCCGTATGCATGTGGATGCCATTGATGTGCATGCCCGTGTTTTCGACAATCCGCAGTACGTGCGGCATCTGGTGGATGGAAATCCCGAATTTGCTGTCGATATGACCGACCGATATATTGGAGTTGCCGCCTGCCATCACGTGGGGATTGATCCGGATGCAAACCGGGATGGAGGGGTGTTTGGCACCAAAATGTTCAAGGATGGACAGGTTGTCGATATTCACCTGCACGCCCAGCATGGCCACCTCTTCGATTTCTTCGAACGACACGCCGTTGGGTGTATACATGATCGCCTCGGGTGGAAATCCGGCGTGGAGTCCCAGTTGCACTTCCTGTAAGGAAACCGTGTCGAGTCCGCCGCCGAGTTTTTTAAACAACGCCAATACGCTGATATTCGACAATGCCTTTACGGCATAATGGATACGAAGCCGTGGTACTTTTGCAAAGGCATTCGCCAGGCGGTGGTACTGTGACTCGATTTTATCGGCGTCATAAACATAAAGGGGACTGCCATAGGTTTCGGCAAGCTGTAGTAAAAAGTTTGGCTGCATCGTTCCGTTTCGTTAGGACCGCAAAGGTAACGCAGTGGGAACGAGGCAGCCAAGAGCTGGATAAAAAATCACAAAATATAACAAATTGTTATATTTTGATCATTGTGCGGGTTGGGCCATCCGTTGGAAGGTGAAGGTGTAGCCGTCAACATAAGTATTACTGACAAGGAGCCCATTTGCGGTAATCATGTAACAGCCATAGTCGATACCGTCTATTTTCAGGACAGTTTCGCATAGGTCTGTCATTTCAGATGCTTCGACACTGTAGGTGTAGATTCCCGTATCGGGGCCATCATACGCCATAGGGTCGACATTGTTATTGACGATAGTAACCGTGTTATTGGACGGATTGAACGACCAGGTGATGAGTCCGGGATCGTATTCATACGAACCACCCGCAATCGAACCCGATGCCTGGGTGAGTTGGTAGATACCGGTGAATTCGGCCTCAGGACTCGCGCTGTCGTCATCGGAACACGAGAACAGCAGTGCGCCGCAGGCCAGTGGCAGGAGATACAGAAACTTTTTCATAGCGTTTTATTGGTTAGTCCGGTGTTCCGGATTGGTTGCAACCAAAAGATGCAAACGATGAAAAAGGTTGCGTCTGGGTAGAAAGCCCAGCCCCGATGGGAGCGGATAGCCCACAGCCGGGGCGGCCTGCTTTTTTCGGACGGCCCGCAGCGACCAACGGAAGCTCGCGGGGCGCCGTTAAAAAAGCCGCCGCTCCGGCGAGGACTAGCAGCGTACAGCGGGAATTGCTGCCGAATTAAAAAAAACGTGAAAAAGGCATCCGATAACTGCGGAAAATATGCGGCCCATTCCGTATTTTTGTGCCACTTTACACAAAATCCTAACAGATGAACATACACGAATACCAAGGTAAGGAGATCCTCGCGGGCTACGGCGTGCGCGTGCAGCGCGGGATAGTGGCGAACAATCCTGCGGAAGCCGTTGCGGCCGCGAAGCAACTCACGGCAGAGACCGGCACCGGCTGGCATGTCGTGAAGGCGCAGATCCATGCCGGAGGGCGTGGCAAAGGCGGTGGCGTAAAGCTGGCGAAGAACCTTCAACAAGTTGAGGAACTGGCTGAGCAGATCATTGGCATGAACCTGGTGACGCCGCAAACACCGCCGGAAGGCAAGAAAGTGCATAAAGTGCTGATTGCCGAGGACGTGTATTACCCTGGTGAGAGTGAGACATCGGAATTCTATATGTCGGTATTGCTGAACCGCGCGAAAGGACGGAATATGATCATGTATTCGACCGAAGGTGGTATGGATATCGAGGAAGTAGCGGAGCATCATCCGGACAAGATCTTCACCGTGGAAATTGACCCGGCCGTCGGCCTGCAGGCGTTCCAGGCGCGGAAGATTGCGTTTGACCTCGGACTTTCGGGCAATGCCTTTAAGGAAATGGTGAAATTCGTGGACGCGTTGTACAATGCCTATATCGGCAGCGACGCCTCGATGTTCGAAATCAACCCGGTATTGAAGACATCCGACAACAAAATCCTTGCCGTTGATGCGAAAGTAAACATCGACGATAACGCTTTGTACCGTCAGGCGAAGATTGCGGAGATGCGCGACGTGCGTGAAGAGAACCCAATCGAAGTAGAGGCGAAAGAAGTTGGCCTGAACTATGTGGACCTCGATGGTACGGTAGGTTGTATGGTAAACGGTGCCGGACTTGCGATGGCGACGATGGACCTTATCAAGTATGCAGGCTTTGAGCCGGCGAACTTCCTTGACGTAGGTGGAACCGCAGATGCCAAGCGCGTGGAAACAGCGTTCCGTATCATTTTGCGTGACCAGAATGTGAAGGCGATCCTGATCAACATCTTCGGTGGTATCGTTCGTTGCGATCGTGTAGCACAGGGGGTAATCGATGCGTATAAGAACATGGGCGACACCATTAAGGTGCCAATCATCGTGCGTCTTCAGGGAACCAATGCCGAGCTGGCCAAAGAAATGATCGACAACTCGGGTATGCCGATTTTGTCGGCCGTTCAGTTCCAGGAAGCAGCTGACCAGGTAAAAGCGGCGTTG
>DATGXZ010000143.1:0-8753 GCA_035298445.1 Flavobacterium sp. | reverse complement strand
GTTGGAGTTCATTTACGGATCGTGCCGGCAAGGGTCGGCGTGCGTTTTCGAATCGGGTCTTCATCGGAAATCGTTTACGGTTTATACGTTAAGGGCAGCGAGACACCGAGATAGGGCAAATGGGACTGCCATCCGGTTGCGTAAAATTCCGGTTTCAGACGCGGTAATCTGTTATACGATTTTTCGAAACCGTTATATGGTGGGAAGAATTACGATATCAGACCGATGGAACGCGAGTGCTCAATCGCTTCCAGACTGTCGCGGAAATAACAGGTGGCGACGTTCATAGACGCAATATTCGCCAAGGCAGCGACGGCGGCAGGTTTGGGATGATCGCCGGTCTGGCGGATGTAGACAGCGTGGACCGTGACGGGGAAAATCTTGCAGATATCCTCATATAAGAACGGGTCGTGTTGCGAGTCATCGCCTAACAGCGTATAGCGCAGGTGCGGATAAAATTCGAGTATATGGCGGATTTTCTCGAACTTATGGCCGTGATCACCTTTTCCGGTCACGAAAAAATCCCACAGGCTGGTCTTGATGTCGCGGAGCAACATGACCGCCCGGGGCAATTGGTGCAGTTGCGTGAAGTCGACGATGAAACGGTATAAATTCCATTCACTGCTGGAAATGTAGAAGAAGGCGTTCTGCTCACCTTTGTTGTTGCGTCCGGCCGTTGACAAGGCCTGGTAGTGCGGCACTACACCTTCGAACACCTTTCGCTCCTGCACATTGCGGAATAAGAGGATGTAAAGCTTCCGGAACGGATTTCGCGTGTGCGACACCAAAAACGTGTCATCGATATCAGAAATAAAACCCAGATTGCCTTCATACGGACGGATGTAGCTGCCCTTCGCCCGGATTTCCTCGTCCTGGTAACGGATACTCACCCAATAATCCTTCCAGCCGTAGCCTACGTCGGTAGTAAGGGGAATGCAAAACTTGAAATAACCGTCGGCCAGGGTTTTGGTGTGTACCCGCTGCCCGTTGTGTTCGAGGTATACGCTGGCGTTCGACTGCGTCTTGATCCGGAACATGCGGATGACCCATTTGGCGTTCCGAAACCGCTTTTTCTGGAAATCGTACTCCTCCCGCGTCGTGGGCCGGAAGACATGGCCCATGACGATTAGTTCGGCTTCGTTGGCATAGCCCCGGTATAATTTCAGTAAGGGTCTCATCAAAACGTTAACGCGCTTGGTCGCTCACCTCTAATTTACCTAAATTTAGTGATAAATGAACCTAAAAAAATGCAAAGAAGCGTACTGATGATTGCGAACCCCGTGGCAGGTGGTGTGGATAAAGCGCCGCTGATAGAAGCCGCGAAACGATTCGCTAAAGAACGTGGCTATCGTTTTTTTGTATACGAGACGACCGATGCCAACAACGAGGCGGCGCTTCAGCGACTGGCAAAAGAACACCGTCCGGAACGCGTGCTGATTGCCGGTGGGGATGGCACCATCAAAATGGCCGCCGATGCCCTTCACGGTCATGAGTGCATCTTCGGAATCCTGCCGTCGGGATCTGCAAACGGCCTGTCAACCGACCTCGGATTTCCATCCGCCCTGGAAGACAACCTGCGGATCGCATTTTCCGACAGCGTGATGGATATGGACATCGTATCGCTGAACGGGAAAAAAAGCCTTCACCTGAGCGACCTCGGACTCAATGCGCAACTCATCCGGAATTTTGAAAAAACCGCGATGCGGGGGATGCTCGGCTACGCAACGAAGGTGTTCACGACCCTTAAGCAAACCCGTCGCCCTTTTTACGCTACGATTGAGGCCAATGGCGAAACGCGCCGGTTCCGGGCCAAGATGATCGTCATCGCCAACTCGACGAAATACGGCACTGGCGTGACCATTAATCCAAACGGAAAGATGGACGATGGCCTGTTTGAACTGGTCATCCTCAAGAAACTCAACTTCTGGATTTTTGCCAAAATCGTAAGCGGGCAACTGCCGGTCGGACAGGAAGTGGAGATCATCCAGACTGCCAACGCACGCATCGAAGCCGATGTGCCCGTCAGTTTCCAGATTGACGGGGAATTTTGTGGAGAAGAGCGTCAACTGGAAGTGTCGATCCTCAAAGGCGAAATCAAAGTGGCGGTGCCGTAGCGGTTATTCGAGTTCGAGTTGTAGGCGTTCCCATTCCTCCATCAACTGGTCCAACTCCTCTTTCTTCTTGTTGTAGGCGGTAAAAAACTGGGCATCCTCTAGATGTTTGTCATAATGAGAGGCCAGGGCAAGGTCGTCTTTGCGGATGGCTTCCTCAAGCTGCTGGATCTGGCCCTCGATCTTCGAAAGTCGGTTCTGTAAGGTTTTGTTTTTCTTTTGGTCTTCGTAGGATGCTTTGGGCGTAGCCGGTTCGTCTTTTTTAGCAGCGGGGTCCTTCTTCTCGACTTCTCGCATGTTTTGGAGGTTCCGCTGTTCGAGGAAGAAATTGATGTCGCCAAGGTACTCGCGCACACGGTGGTCTTTGAACTCGTATACGATATTCGCCATCCCCTGGAGGAAATCCCGGTCGTGGGAAACCAGCAATAGGGTGCCTTCGTATTTCTGGAGCGCGGCCTTCAGCACATTCTTCGACTTAATGTCGAGGTGGTTCGTAGGTTCGTCCATCAATAAGACATTGATTGGCTGAAGAAGCAATCGACAAAGGGCCAACCGGTTTCGTTCGCCTCCTGATAATACCTTCACTTTCTTTTCAACGTCATCTCCGCGGAAGAGGAACGCGCCCAGCATGTCGCGCACCTTCATCCGATTGGTATCGTTGGCGGCGTCGAGCATGGTGTCGAGAAGCGTTTTCTCGCCGTCGAGATACTCGGCCTGGTTCTGCGCGAAATAGCCCAATTGTACGTTATGGCCCAGTTTGATCACGCCATCGTAGGGTATCTCTTCGACGATTGCCTTGATGAAAGTCGATTTTCCCTGGCCGTTCTGGCCTACAAACGCGATCTTGCTTCCGCGTTCGACCAAAAGGCTGATGTCGCGGAAAATCAGTTTGTCGCCGTATTTCTTGGTAACGTGTTCGGCTTCGATAACGACTTTACCCGGTGTTTTCGAAACCGGAAACGAGATTGACATGACCGAATTGTCGTCTTCGTCTACTTCGATCCGTTCGATTTTATCCAGTTTCTTGATGAGTGACTGCGCCATAGAGGCTTTGGTGGCCTTGGCGCGAAACTTCTCGATCAGCCGTTCGGTTTCCTCGATTTTCTTTTGTTGGTTCTTTTGGGTGGCCAGTTGCTTTTCGCGGATTTCCTGACGCAACTCCAGATATTGTGAGTACGGACGGTTGAAGTCGTAGGCCCGCCCAAGCGAAATCTCGATGGTGCGGTTCGTGACGTTGTCAAGGAACATCTTATCGTGGGATACGATGACGACCACGCCGGGGAAGCCCTTGAGGAAATTCTCCAACCAAATGATACTTTCGATGTCGAGGTGGTTGGTAGGTTCGTCAAGCAGCAGGATGTCGTTTGACTGAAGGAGAAGCTTGGCGAGTTCGATCCGCATACGCCATCCGCCGGAGAACGTCTCGGTAGGGTTTTGGAAATCTTCGCGGCGGAAGCCTAATCCCAAGAGGATTTTCTCGGTGTTACCCACATAGTCGTAGCCGCCCAGGATTTCGTATCGATGGGTGTAATCTGAGAGGTCTTCGATCAGCTGTGCATAGGCCTCGCTTTCGTAGTCGGTTCGGGTGGCGAGTTGTTCGTTGATGCGTTCCAGCTTCCCTTCTACTTCGCGAATGTCGGTAAAGGCTTCGTAGGCTTCTTCCAACACCGTACGACCCGCTTCAAAATCGATATCCTGCCGGAGGAATCCGATGCGTACTTCCTTTTCCGTAGCAATACTACCCGAATCCGGTGCAAGGTCACGCGCGAGTATCTTGAGCATGGTCGACTTGCCCGCGCCGTTCTTTCCGACGAGGCCGACGCGGTCGCCGGCCCCCAGCCGGAAGGTGATTTCTTCAAAAAGATAGGTGCCGCCAAATGAGACAGACAGGTTGTGGATATTTAGCATTCGGTAGTGGATTAACGCCCCAAACGGCGTACTTTTGTAGAGCGTAAAATTTTTGTGCAAATGTTAAAAAAAGGAAGCAAACTATACAGCATTTTAACAGGTTCTTGTCCACGTTGCCAGCACGAGAGCATGTATGCGGATTCGAACCCGTTACATGTAAAAAATGTGCTTAAAATGAAAGACCATTGCGGGCATTGTGGCCTTAAATATATGATCGAACCCTCCTTTTTCTACGGGGCGATGTATGTGAGCTACGCGGTCAATGTGGCGATCGGCATTGGCGTCTTCCTCATTGCGTTCTTTCTGGGGCTTCCGCCGCTATCGTCGTTTCTGGCGATTGTGATCGTACTGACGCTGTTGTTTCCTTTTGTGCTGCGGCTTTCGCGGAACATCTACATCAATTTTTTCGTCAGCTACGATAAGGCCGCTGACGAGTAGAGACTTATGAAGCGTCGGATATCACACTCCGCCGGGAGGGGTTTTTGATCGAAAATATGGTGGGACATGCATTCCGCCATCCACGGAGCCAGCATCACCCCCCGCGATCCAAGTCCGTTTAGAACGTGAATATTTGGGAACTCCGGATGTGTACCGATCAGCGGCCGTCGGTCTTTCACGGTCGGACGTATACCCGCCAGATGTGACACTACTTCAAAATCGCAGGTCAACAGCGCGCGTGCTTCCTCTTCCAATCGGTTTCGACCACTTTCTGTAGGCTCCGGCGTTTTATCCCATGGCGCGTACGTAGCCCCGATTTTAAACAAGCCATCGCCTAATGGCAAGACGAACACGTTGGCTTTTACGATGGCTTCGGTAAGTCGCAGCTCGGGTGCTTTCACCAACAACAACTCCCCCTTTGTACCGTCAAGCGGCAACCAGGAAAAATAGGGGTTGTGTTGCAGTCCGAATCCTTCGGCAAATACAACGTGCCGGGCTTCCATGCCTTTGTAAGACACGTAATCCTCCGACACGGTCAAATCGTGGTACGCAAAGGTGTCTGCCGCAAGCGCCCCGGTTTGCTCCAGTGTAGTGCGATAACCGTCAAGCAATGCTGCGGTATTGACATAGCCCGTTTCCAATACCTCTCCATACCCGTAAGGCGCCGATAAGCCCTCAAATGTATCGGTTCGCAATTGGGGCGACAGAAAGCGGGAAAGCACCGGACGATCCATGGCGGCGAACCAATTGTTCTGTTCTTCTACTGAGGCGAACCGCCGAAGTACCGGCAGCGGGTGTACCACCTTCACTCCTATTCGTGCTTCGATGTGGTGATAGAACGACATACGATCCATCCCCTCTTCAGCGCCCCAGGCCGCAGAAATGCGCTTTAGAATAACAGGATTGTAAAGTCCGCCCGCCACCCACGAAGCCCGTTGGGAACCGTCATCGAACAACAAAAACGACAGACTCCTACTCCGAAGCTGTTCGGCCATCGCCACTCCTGCCAATCCGCCCCCTATGATGAATACGTCTTTCATACTACAAAAATAAAAACTCCCACCGGGTAGGCGGGAGTTTTCGTATTTAGAACTTACGTTTTAGTAATTCCACATATCCTGTTCGAAGTTGCGAATCTTTTCTTTGATCCGCTCCGACTCGAGGAGTTGCATCTGTGAATTGTCTTTCATGTAGTCTTCCACCTTTCGGTCGCCATAGACGTTTTCCTCTTTGTAGATGACCGCACTAAATCGACGTGCGTTGAGCAGGTGATCGAAGGATATGGGCATGGCCGAGTTTCGATCGTTGAAGGCGTGTGCTTCGTGCAATACATCTCGCATCGCTGGGAAGTAGATCCAGAACAATTCAATAACGTCTCCCTTGTCATTTCCGATGTCACGTGCTTCCACTGACATTGGGCAGATCCCGAGAAGACGGTACTTCAGTTCACCCTGACGCTTATCGAAATACCAATATCCTTTGATACGGTAACCCGAAACATCCTGCGCTGTGAGTGCACGCTCATTGATGTACTGAGGATCCAGTTTCTTTTTGCCTGATTTGTAAGCCTCGAAGTCCTCATTGATAAGGTTGAAGCCTTCCGGCAATGTATCCTTATAGACGAACGAACTCTCCATATCCTTCAGCG
Source organism: Flavobacterium sp. (assembly GCA_035298445.1). Classification (GTDB taxonomy): domain Bacteria; phylum Bacteroidota; class Bacteroidia; order Flavobacteriales; family Flavobacteriaceae; genus Flavobacterium. The sequence goes on along the minus strand of DATGXZ010000143.1, from coordinate 2,648 downwards.
AACGCTTCGTATTGAAATAATCGTCAGCATACACCTCCGTGATTTTACCATTTTTAATGTTCTTTACCAAAACATCAAACAAGGCACGGCGATCAGAACCAATGTTTGCCGTATCGATCGGATAGTACAACGGAAAGTTCACACGCTCATCAAGATCGATAAACTCCCACACCGCCTTACCGAACATGATATCACGATCGTGCACATACCCATAAGGCAGAGGCTTATCGTTGTCCGATATCATTTGGGCAGCTGTCTTCTTGCCGATTTCATCTGGCGTTTTCGCATTGAGCAGATTTGATTGGGCGCTGGCAGACATGCCAACCACCGAAACCGCAACCGCTGCAAAAAGATTCTTAAATTTCATATACATTCTGTTTGTTGGCTACAACGCCAATAGGGCAAAAATTATTGTATTTCGTAGATAACCGGTGCACACGGTGGAGGGATGATTCCGTCAACACCAATGTACTTATACTTGATATCGAAAACCGTGATTTGGTCGCCACGTGTAGCGCGCGCTAGGGCCGCTTTACAACGACTTTCTACCCGGTTACCGCTCACAACTACGGCTGCCTGACCTGGTACTTTGAATGAGAAACCAGTTACCTGAGCAGTAAGATCGTAAACGAAGTCTTTCAACTCAGCCTTGATTTCAGATACCTCAAGACGTGACTTTGAACCTTTCGTCGTACCTGTCTGGCCACCGATAGATCCGGCAGGACCCGGGACGTTCTTAATACGGAACACTTTCGCGTCAGTAACTTTTTTACCATCGGGAAGTTCAGCCGTTACGCTTACTTTCACCTCGGCACCGCTACCTGGTCTTAGCATATACTTTCCGTCACTTCCAGTAAGGCCAGGAGCGCTAGCCTTAACTTTGTTGTCAGAGATACCTGCAAAGGAAATAGTCATCGGGTTAGGAAGTCCGCGATACACGACGTTCATTTTATCAGCAGAAATCGTAGCGGTCTTTGGCTGTGGTACTACCACATACTTGCCCTCGAATGCGAGTGGAACTGTCTTACCATCTTCAAGGAAGGTAAACTTACCCGAAATCTTCTGCTCACCAATAGACCCAGCGGTCATGTTGATAATCGCCTGTCCGTTCTCAATCTTACCAGGTCCTTGGAAAGAAGTCGGCTTGGTATTAGAGTCATAACGACCCAGTACCACTTTACCGGTAACTTTCTCTCCTTGGAAATAGGCATTTTTATCGAGTACGACGATAGCCGTATACTTGTTCATTGAGATCGCCTCAAGAGCCGCTTTACCAAGTGCAAGGTTGTAGACGTTTGCCTCAATAGTCTTGACACTGTTCTGCATTGCAGAAAGCTTTGTCAGTGATGCGATTGATGGGAAACCTTTATAGTGGTAGTCAAGATACTTTTTCTTTACTCCCTCACCATCCGTCACGTCGCCTGTGTTGAACTTGCCGTCAATCTCAGCAGCTACTGCCTTGTATTTAACGTCATCTCCCAACGCAGCCTTCATATCGGCTTTGTACTTGTCAATCGCGGCGACAATTTCTTTACCTTTCGGAGAATATCCATCACCTTCGAACCATTCTTCGTCGATTTTGTCTCCTTTATCCATCGCCTCGTACGGAAGCTTTCCTGTCTTCTCGTCTTTTTCTATGCCCTTAGTGATATCGGCCTTCAACGATTCGATGTAGGTGTAAAACTGATCCGAAATCGCCTTAACCTTGTCCGAAATCGCCTTCGCAGACGAGAACGTTGGGTTTTCAGCTGCCTTCGCGGTCAAAGCCTGGAACATACTGTCGTTGTTCTTTGCCGCCTCAGCATTCGTAGCTTCAAATTGTTCGTTCATCAATCCGAATGCCGAGAGAACTTCCTTCGACATGTTTAGCGCGAGCATCGCGATGAAAACCAGATACATCAGGTTAATCATCTTCTGCCGTGGTGTTAATTTACCTGAAGCCATTCCTTATAGTTTCGTGTTTTGAATTATGTAAAAATGACTCGAGATTATCCTCTGTTGCTCATAGCGGAAAGCATACCGCCGTAAACGTTGTTGAGCGATGCGATGTTTGCTGTCATCGACTTCATTTGCTCTTGCAGTTTAGAAGCACCTTCAGCGATTGCCTGGTTGGCCTCAGCATTACGCTGTTGGCTCTCCAACTGCATTTTGTAAAGGGCGTTCAGGTTCTCCATTTGTGTAGCTGCACGCTCCAGCTCTTCGCTGTATTTCTTAGTAGCCGCGATGCCGTCAGCAGCAGGGGAAATTCCTTTTGCAGCCGATTCGAAGTTACGGATTGAAGTGCCGAGGCTCGCCATCAACTGACCGTCGATTTTAGCTTCTTTCAACAGGTTGTCCAGTTTCTGAGACAGAAGGCCCTGTGCATCTTTTGGATCCTCTTTGGCATCTTTTTTACGGGCTTCACCACCGGCCAATTCTGGATATACCAACGACCAGTCAAGTTCTTTATCAACCGGATCGAAAGCAGACAGACCAAAGATCAATGCCTCCGTTCCCAATCCGACGATGAGCATCACACTCGCTCCAGGCCAGTGCATCAGTTTGAAGAGTGCTCCTACGATTACAACCGCCGCTCCCATACCGTAAGCGAAGTTCATTGCTTTTTTGCTCAAAAATGCCATAATACTTAATTGTTAAATTTAGATAGT
>DATGXZ010000142.1:0-2384 GCA_035298445.1 Flavobacterium sp. | reverse complement strand
CAGATAGTCTTTATATTCGTAATGATTATAACCAAAGCATCTTACAGCAAATTATTTCGAGTAAACTGTCAGGTAAGCGAGAGTACAAATACAGCGATTTTACGTTCATCATTCTCAAAGAATATGTCGAACGCGCGATGGGAAAACCAATCGATGTATTGGTGAAAGACCGTCTTTATTCGCATTTAGGCGCGAACAGTACGGGGTATAACCCGTTGTCGCGCTTTCCCAAAACCGTAATAGCACCTACCGAAGACGATACGTATTTCCGACACCAGCGTATACAAGGATATGTGCACGATATGGCCGCCGCCATGCAGGGTGGGGTGGCAGGTCACGCCGGACTCTTCTCCAATGCGATGGATGTAGCGAAGATCATGCAAATGTATTTGTGGAAGGGCCATTATGGGGGAACCCGGTTCTTCTCGGCCGCCACATTCGATGCGTTCAACACCTGCCATTTCTGTGCGGAAGGAAACCGTCGGGGTTGGGGATTTGACAAACCACAATTGCCCGGAACGGCCGGTCCAACCTGCAATTGTGTATCAGCCTCGTCCTTTGGGCATACGGGTTTCACCGGCACCATGACTTGGGCTGACCCGGAAAGCGGGCTACTCTATGTCTTTTTATCCAACCGCACCTTCCCCGATTCGAACGCGCCGAACAAACTGTCAAAAGACAATGTACGGGAGCGGATCCAAAAAATCATCCAGGACGCGGTCGTGCGTCCGTAAGCGATTTGCCCCGTCGTAGGCCGCCGATTTCTGCCCGCTTTTGCGTACTTTCGTAGTATGAAAATTGCCATCGTCTGCTACCCGACTTTCGGCGGAAGTGGGGTTGTCGCCACCGAATTGGGGCTGGAACTCGCCAACCGCGGACACGAAATCCATTTTATCACCTACAGCCAACCCGTGCGTCTGTCGCAACTGGCGCGGAACGTCCATTACCACGAGGTTTCGGTACCCGAATATCCGCTTTTCCATTACCAACCCTATGAGTTGGCGCTTTCTAGTAAGTTAGTCGACATGGTGAAACTACACGGCATCGAATTGCTACATGTGCATTATGCCATCCCGCATGCCTACGCCGGTTACATCGCTAAACAAATGCTGGCCGAAGAAGGCATCCATATCCCGATGGTAACGACCTTGCACGGTACCGACATTACGCTCGTGGGGAACCATCCCGGTTATAAACCCGCAGTTAGTTTCAGTATCAATAAATCGGATATTGTGACCGCAGTATCGGCTTCGTTGAAAGACGATACGTATCGGTATTTCGACATCCGGAAAGACATCCATGTCATTCCCAATTTCATCGAACTTGACAAAGCACAAGTCGATCCGGCAATGCCATGCTGCCGTGAGCTTCTGGCAGCGGAACAGGAACGCATCGTCACCCACGTGAGTAACTTCCGGAAGGTAAAGCGCATCGCAGATGTCATCAAGATATTCTACCATATCCAAAACCGGATGCCCGCCCGACTTATGATGGTAGGGGACGGCCCCGAACGCGCGAAGGCCGAGAAGCTCTGCCAGAAACTCGGATTGGAAGATAAAGTCATCTTCTTCGGAAACAGCCATGAAATCGATCGGATCCTCAGCAACAGTGATCTCTTCCTGCTACCGTCACAGACCGAGAGTTTTGGTTTGGCGGCCCTCGAGGCAATGGCGTGGGGTGTTCCGGTCATTTCTACCAATGCAGGTGGACTCACGGAGGTCAATTTCGATGGGATATCCGGATATACCGCTCCGGTTGGCGCTGTTGACGAATTGGCCGAAAAAGCACTGATGATCCTCGAGAACGAAGCGAGCTTACGACGCTTCCGTGACGGCGCCCTTTCTGTGGCCCGAAAATTTGACATACACAATATTTTGCCGATGTATGAAGTTCTGTATGAGCAGGCATTGGCCGCGAACCCGGTATGAAGAAAACACTACTTTACGTTTCCCTATTGATAGCCGCAGCATGTGGCACATCCAAATCAGCCGTCGAAAAACGTCCGTTGTATGAAGTACTGCTTCAAAATACCGTCGACGGCGGAAAATTTGAATTCTACGAAACCATCACAGAACCCCGTGAATTCACGATGATCCTTACCGACCCTGAGTTGAAGGGGAAGGTGACGGCAAACGACATCCAGACGAGTAATTTCGTGCTGTTGAATATGGGGGAGAAGCCGAGCGCAGGTTATGCTATCGGTGTAAAAAGCGTAGAGGAAACTGATCGCGCAGTCATTATTACGGTTGAAAAGAAAGAGCCGGCGCCCGATGCCGTTGTGGCGCAGGTGATCACGGCGCCGTACGCACTCATCCGGATCAATTCCAAAAAAGAAATTATCATCCAATAAAAAAGGCACCCCTCAGGATGCCTTTCGTTATTAG
>DATGXZ010000141.1:0-4674 GCA_035298445.1 Flavobacterium sp. | reverse complement strand
CCAGGTCGTAGTTTTTCTTGAGGTAATCGGCACTTTCCTTCGGACGTTTCGCGACCGAATCAAGCGTAAACGTCCCGATGTGGTATTGGTCGCGCACCTGCCGCAGGAAATCCGCCATCAACACGTCGTCCATCTCGGCATTGCCCTTGATCACCGCAATTTTCTTCGCACTGCGTTCCGTCGCCGTCTGCAGGCCATTGGCAAAGGCATACTCCAAGTGCTGCACCGAACTGTTGACGTTTTCCTGTGTCGACGCGGTCATCATGTTTTTTAGCAACGGCACCTTCACCCGGTGTCCGCGGTAGTTGATGATCGCCCACGGAAAGATCACAGCTTCCGTTTTCTTGCCCCGGTGCATGACAGTTACGCCGGCGGGTTTCATACCCGAGCCGTAGAACGAGTCGAACAGCGCCTTGTCGAGGTCGGTGATTTTATTGATGGATGCCCGCACCTGTTTGTCAATATCCGGTGTGACGCCGCGGTTACTCAGGTGGAAGATGTCGAAAATCAGGTCTTTTTTCGCCTCATCGTCCTGTCCTTCCCCAATCGGGTTCACAAAATCGACGCGGATGTTGCGGTTACGCGCCTGGAATTCTTCCAACAATTGTCGGGTTTCCGTCTCCAGTCGCTGAAACTCACCCGGAGGCGTTCCGTTGAGGAAGACTTTAATCGTAAGCGGATCGGTGACATTCTCTACCAGTTCGAGTGACACGTCCGAAAGGGTATACCGTTTGTCAGACGTCAGGTCGAAACGCGCGAACACAAACTGTCCGATCACGTTCACCAACACAATGCCCGCTACCAGCGAGCCCAATACCGTCAGGCGTTTTTTCTGTGTGGTCGTCATTAGGCGCGGACGTTAAGTTTATGGACGGTAAAGGCCAGAAAAAGAAGGCTGACGCTCACGAAGTACAGCACATCGCGGGTATCGATCACGCCGCGGGCCATACTGCTAAAGTGCGCCTGCATTCCCAAAAGGGCGCCGATGTTACCCGGCAGGTTCGCGAAGCCGAAATAGAACACAAAACACAGGAATACCGAGGCAATGAAGGCCACGACCTGGTTATCGGTCAGCGACGAGGTGAAGATGCCGATGGCCGAATAACCCGCCACCAGGAACAGCAATCCGAAATAGGAACCCATCGTGCTGCCAAAATCGATACTGCCTTCCGGAAGCGCGAGTCCGTATAACACATATACATACACCAGCGTCGGCACCAATGCGATGACGATGAGCAGCAGCGACCCGAGGAATTTTCCCAACACTACCTGCCACACCGACAGTGGTTTGGTTAGCAACAGTTCAAGTGTGCCTTGACGTCGTTCATCAGAAAAGCTCCGCATCGTAACGGCCGGTATAAGGAAGATGAGTACCCAGGGCGCAAAGGTGAAGAACGGGCCCAGGTCGGCGAAACCCGAATCGAGGATGTTGAAATCGCCGTCGAAGACCCATAAGAACAGGCCATTGAGCAACAGAAAAACGGCTACGACCAAGTACCCGACGGGCGAGCCGAAAAAGGATTTGATCTCACGCAGGAAAAGTGCTTTCATTCGTTATCAGGACAATTGCATGAGGCGGTCGACGCTCCATGCTTCCGGTTTGGCGTTAAACAATTTTTTGGTGTAATTCCACACATCATAGAAGAGTTCCGATTGGCGGTAGGCCTCGAGGTCGGCTTCCGTTTCCCAATAGCTGTAGGTAAAGAAAACAGACGAATCGTGGCGGTCACGGTACAGTTCCAATAAACGGTTTCCGGGCGCGTTTCGTATCTTTTCCTTCATCAGGTCAAAATTCGCAAGGAAATCCGGTACTTTCTCCGGCTGGAACGACATTTTTACAATTCTTATAAACATGGATCAGTTGAATTCAATCAGGATGGGATCGCGGTAGCCAAGTCCGAGTAAACTCGACGCACTGCCCACCGTCGTGGTATTGCTGCGGAAAATGGCGATTTCGAGATGTCCCGCTTCGTTGAAGATCGCGAGCTTCTCGCCCTCGTAGTTTTTAAGGGGATATTTTCCGGAACTGGCGATATCGGAATACCGCGGCCAGATCGTCCGGATGTTATTGCCACGCATGTGACGCAGGCGTTCGTTCAGGATGATATCATACGGACGTCCCTTCGCCGTATCCACAAACAATTGTCGCGTGATATTGGTGACGGCATTCCCAAAGCGGTCGATATAGATCACGGCGCCCCGAATGGCATTGCCATCGTCGGCAACCGTTGGTTTCAGCTCGTTCAGGGCTTTCAGTGACTTTGTGTCCTTTCCTATTACATTTAGGAGTCCACCCTTCGACAAGTGGCTCGCAACTGTCACAAACACGTCAAGATCGGTGGCATCGGCCGGTAAACGGTCGTGGATATTGATGACCGCCACTTTAGACGGTACGATGCGTTGGGCGAGGATGCCCGGGAGTCCGTTATCGGCGCACACGAAAAAGTGCCCGTCCCATTCCATGGCGATGTGACGCGTTTCCTTATTGAGTTCGTAGTCGACTGCGATAAGGTGAACGGTGCCTTTTGGGAAGGAGGAGTAGGCTGCACCGACGATGTAAGCCGCTTCCGCGATGTTGAACGGATCGATGTCGTGGGAAAGATCAACAACCATAGCCCCGCCCGCTTCCGACAATAATTTACCTTTGAGTGCACCAGCGAAATGGTCTTTCGTTCCGAAGTCGGTGGTAAGGGTAATTATCGACATAAATTTGTTTATAACTAATGCGGAAACCCCGGCCTGAATTGATTAAATTTGAATGCAAAGCTACTAATTATCTAACTTAATACGGCGCCTTTGAACGAAAGAATCATCGAACTGAACGACATCGCCCCGAAGGAATTCTGGGGCGCTCAGGATGCCCACCTGGAAACCATCAAGAAGTATTATCCCAAGCTCAAAATAGTGGCCCGCGGCACCACGCTGAAGGCCTTCGGCGAAAAAGAGGAACTAGACGAATTCGAGACCCGTTTCAACCGGTTGATGGCCCACTTCACCCGCTATAATAATATAGACGACAACGTCATCGACCGCGTGATCCAAAGCAACACGCATGACGACCAGCGTATGCCCGACTACGACAAAGTGCTGGTGCACGGTGTAGGCGGCAAGCTGATCAAGGCGATGACACCGAACCAGCAGAAGATGGTCGATATGCTCGCCAAGAACGACATGCTGTTCGCGATCGGGCCTGCCGGAACCGGAAAGACGTATACGGGTGTGGCATTAGCCGTGCGAGCGTTGAAGGAAAAGCAGGTCAAGCGGATCATCCTCACGCGTCCAGCAGTGGAAGCAGGGGAGAACCTCGGCTTTTTGCCCGGCGATATGAAAGAAAAGCTCGATCCGTATATGCAGCCGTTGTATGATGCGTTGCGCGATATGATCCCGGCGCAGACACTCGAAGACTATATACTGAAAGGCATCATCCAGATTGCACCGCTGGCGTTCATGCGCGGACGTACGCTTGACAATGCGTTCGTCATCCTCGATGAGGCGCAGAACACCACGCACAACCAGATGAAGATGTTTTTGACCCGGATGGGGAAGAACGCGAAATTCATCGTGACGGGCGACCCGGGACAGGTGGACTTGCCGCGGCGCACCATTTCCGGACTCAAGGAAGCACTGCTGGTGTTGAAGGATATAGACGGAATTGCCATGATCTACCTTGACGATAAAGATATCGTGCGTCACCGATTGGTGAAAAAGATTATCGACGCCTACAAGAGCATCGAGAACCATGACTGAGGCACACATCACCGTGCGTAAGTGGAAATTGTGCCTGCTGGGCTGCGTGTTGGCTTTTTCCATCGCCCACGCCCAGGACCGTTTTGAAGACAAAGAAGTCGGTTTTTCGATGGAGCGCCCCGCCAACTGGGAAATGGGAAAACCGGGTGAAGCCCTCGCCAATGCGCGGAGTAAGTTGGCTTTGAACCCGCTCGAACTTGATAAGCTGGTCGAAGCGAACAAAGGCGTGGTCGAAGTCGTGACCTTCCTCAAATATCCCACAGCGTCGCGCAACGGCATTATTCCGACGATAAAGGTCAATCTGCGAAACATGCCCGAAATGCCGACCTATCGGTTTAAGGAAAGCATCGCTGACAGTTTTCGTACCCTAAAAAGCACCTTCCCCGATTTCGCCTTCATAAAAGAACCCGAAGCGATAGAAGTCGACGGTTTCTACACCGTCTACGCCGTCTGTTCCTACACCATGAAAACCCAACGCTGGAAAGAGAAAGTCAAAGTCTGGGTGTATGCCCTCCAGCGGAAACATAATTTCGTGCAAGTCACTTTCATGGACGGCGAAAAAGAAGACAATTCCGAAACGTTTGAACGACTGGTGAAGACAATTCGATTGGCGAGTAGTAAGCAGTAGGGAGTAGGCGGTGGGCAGTAGGCAGTCGCAGTGGGCAGTCGTAATAGGCAGTCGGAGTTACGCATTATACACATGAAAATAGCAGAACGCATACTTCTCGGAATTACAGCCCTCGGCATTGTACTTCGCATTGCACATATTCCAGGAGGGGCCATTTTGTCGATAATGATGATAGCGATACTAAGTCTGTTTTATGCAGGCTTGGGCTATTTCCTATTTGCGCCACCCCAGCACGAGTTTACCCTAAACGGAATGATGTTTAGGAAGCAGAAGCCAATAGACATCGCGTTATCTGCGTT
>DATGXZ010000140.1:0-3194 GCA_035298445.1 Flavobacterium sp. | reverse complement strand
GTCGGCCGAGATGTCACCCGACCCGTTGAGTACGACTTCGTTCAGTGTCGTATACGGCACCGTAATGTCGACGTCGCCTTTTACGCTTCCGTCTGCGTAGATGCGAAGCGTGCCGTTGGTAATTACGGTCTTGATGCGTGGCAGTGAGGCCGGCACGGCAGCCGATACGACGATTGCGTCACCTGTTTTGACCAGTTGCACGTCGAAGTGGCCGGTTACTTCCAATTTGGTAAAGCTACCCAAGGGACGTTTTTCAACTTGCTGGGCCGATAACGAGAAGGCCGCGAGCAGGAAAAGAAGAAGTGTTTTTTTCATGATGATGATGATGATTGGAGGGAGGTGATTACGGTTTCTTGTCTACTTTCAGGCTGCCATAATTGAGGTCGATTGTCAATCGATTGGCCCCGGTCGTCTTATAGGTACCCTGATAGGAAGTAGAACTGTGTGTTTCACGCCGCGATTTGTATTGCCAGCCACTCGGCGGACGGAAATCGACGTAATTGAGTTTGATGTCGAAGTCAAACGCATAATTGGCGTCATGCCCGACTTCCACATTGGTATAGTCGCCACTGATGGTCACATTTCCGGTACCTGGCAGGATGTTCCCGATCTTGAATGAATCGTAGTTGCCACGGGCTGTCAGCGATTTCTCTAGTGTACCCAGGTCCATCCCGAAGTAGTTACCATTGACCACAACGGTAGCTGCTGATTTCACTTTCAGGCTGCCATAGTCCATCTTCACGCTGAGGTTGTCGACGTCATCTACCCGCAGGTCGCTATAGTCACTGTTGGCTGTTATTGTCCGTGCCTTCGCCACCGTAAGGTCCGAATACTGTATGTTGACGGTGCCTGCCCGCAGCGATGTCACCTGCGAACCATTGCAATACTGCATATTGAGTGCGGTGTCGCCCTCAAGCGCCGCAGCCGTTAGCCGTCCATACTGGAGGTTGAGGCTGGCATCTCCGGCAATACGGTCGAGTAAAACCGGCCCATATTGGTTGTTGATTTTGATATTGCCTTTTCGCGGGATGGAAATGGTGTAGTTGATCTCGATGCTCGTGCGGCCACCGTTTCCACTGATCTTCGTACGGGCCGATACCAGCGAGCGGCTTCCTTCCAGTTCGATGTCGATACCGTTGAGGCGCTTCTCCACCGCATCCGGATTTTTGCCGGATACTTTGACAACGGCTTTGATACTGATGACCGCTTCATCGGTTGTGGTGACGTAGACGCTGCCGTAGCGGTTCGTTACGTCGAGTGTCGCGTCCGAATTGACCGAAAAGGTTTTACTGACGGTTTTCTCCTTGCGGACGTCGTCGTCGTTGCCGGTCGCGCGGGCCAACGGACTCACGGCGCATACCAGCAATAGCAGAAATTTAAAGGGTGTTTTCATCTTCGTGTGCTTCTGAATGTATTCGTTTGATCGTTTCAATTTGATGCGAGACGCGCTCCAGGAATTCAATCCGCGTCTTAAGGTTCGTAATCATGGCGAAAATCAATTGTTCGTTCTCGCCTTTCCGGGCCAATTCCGCTGCCAGGCGGTCGTAATCGGCCTCCATCTTCGCCATTTGCTTGAGGGCATCGTCGACCATGCCCCGGGCAACCGGCGTATCTTCTTTCTGTATCGTCGCGAGCTCTTCCCTGATTACAGAAGCGAAGTAGGTCTGCGCCTCCCGGTTTTCGGGCGACATTTGGTACGTCTGCGCGGCCGGTTCGTTTTTCCAAAGGAAGACACCCAGTAACAGCACCACCGATGCCGCAATCGACAACGTACCATACAGACGCCGGCGCCGGCGTTTCGGACGGTCTAGTTTTTGAAGGAACCGCAGTTCATGGCCTTCATTCGGTTCTTCCGTATCCCACTCAAAGGAGGCAAAAAGGGCTTTCAGTTCGTCTGTTTCGTTCTCTTTCATGATACCAGTTGCAATTTGACCCGCAGGCTGTCTTTCGCCCGGCTGATCAGTGTTCGACAATTTCCAGCGTTGATGTTCAGGATCTCCTGGATTTCTTCCTGGTCGTATCCTTCAATGAACAAAAGCGTCAGGACGGTGCGGTAGCTGTCTTTCAATTGTTGCAGTGCCTGGCGCACTTGCTGCATTTGCAGGTCACGGAAGGAAAACCCTTCGTCTCCGGTTGATGCCTCGTCCTCGGTTTTATAGAGGATGGGCTCAAGGTCGGTTTCCTGCCGCTTATCGGCTTTCTTCAATTGATCGATGCTTTCATTCACCACGATGCGCTTCAACCAGGCCCCGAACGTCACCTCACCCCGAAAATGATCGAGTTTCGTAAACGCTTTCAGGAAGGCTTCCTGCATCGCATCCTCCGCCGCATGCTCGTCCCGGAGGATTCGTAACGCCGTATTATACATCGCCTTGCTGTATAACTTATAGAGTTGGAACTGCGCGCCGCGGTCCTGCTCCCTGCAAAGGGAGACCAATCGGTCGATATCGTGTTTGTGCTGTTCCAAAGTGCGTTACGTTGGAATAATGACCGGAGGAGGATCCGGATTGTTACAGTTCGCTTTATTTTTTTTTCGGAATGTGGGGAATAGGGTAGGAACGGACCCCAAAAAGGCTACTGTCTGGCCCGTCGTGACAGTAAAAAGTACCCCAAACCGCCAGCCGAAAGGCTTGACACTAATATGGCCAGTTTCGCTCCCATGATCGCTTCCGCATCATCGAAAGCCAGCAAGGTAATGAAAATAGACATCGTGAAACCGATACCTGCCAGCAGGCCCACACCGGTCATGTGACGCCACCCTGCGTTTTTGGGCAGTTTACACACGCGGGTGCGCACGGCCGTAAATCCCGCTACCAACACGCCCAGTGGTTTTCCGATGACGAGTCCGGCGGCGATTCCCACGCTATACGGAGTCGTAAGCGTTGCCAACAAACCACTTTCAATAGGGATGGCGGTGTTGGCCAACGCAAAAAGAGGTAAAATGAAAAGGTTGACCGGAGCGTGTAAAAAAGCTTCCAGCCATTTGGAAGGGGCGGGTTTCCCATTTCGACTTTCCATCGGAATGGTAAGCGCAACCAAAACGCCCGTAATGGTGGCGTGTACGCCCGAATGAAGCATGAAATACCACATGATGATGCCACCGATGAGATACGGCCAGAGCCGCCGCACCTGGAACAATTGAAAGAGCAGCAGCAGGCCGAAGATCCCCAATGAAATACCGAGATTAAGCAGGG
>DATGXZ010000139.1:0-1910 GCA_035298445.1 Flavobacterium sp. | reverse complement strand
CGAATCACGCATAGATTATATTTCCGATCACCTGGGCATCCCAAAAGAAGAGGTAATCCGGATTGTTACTTTGTTACGGGAAGAAGGTATCCTTTCCGACTTTAAAGACCTTACCGCTTTTGTCCGAAGGGGGGATAAAGGCGCCCGGTCAGCAAGCATCGTCGCTGATTTTGCGCGATTGGAGCGATATCTTCTATCGCAAATAGGCGAAGATGAGCAGGATATCAATATCAAACACCTGAATGAAGCGGCTCAGAACAATGGATGTGAAGGTGTTGGAATACTAGCCATCAAGAGCATATTAAACCTTTGGGCCATAAAGAAATGGATCGAACGAAGACCGCACGGATACTCAAAACACTACGTGCGCTTGCGCGTCCTGACGACAATCGACGAGTTCAAATCAAAACTGTCCCTTCGACATGAACTGGCGCAGTTTCTTATCGCTTTTCTTCACGAGCGTGCCAACGCCGACAATACGCAGTCGGGTCAGGAAGAGGTGCTGGTGGAATTTTCAGTCGTAGAACTAAAGCAGGCATATGAATCCGGCGGGCAGTTGTTTATCCGCGAGATAACCACTGCAGACATAGAGGATACCTTGTTTTATTTGTCAAGAATAGGCGCATTGAAGATTGAAGGTGGATTTATGGTTATTTACAATCGGCTTTCACTCGAACGACTTGAGACGAATAACAAGAAGTCGTATACGCGTGACGACTACCAAAAACTCGATCGTTACTATGATAACAAAGCCCAGCAAATTCACATTGTGGGCGAATATGCGAGAAAAATGGCGGAAAATGAAAACGAGGCTCTGCAATTCGTCAACGATTACTTTTCGCTCAACTATCAGAACTTCGTAAGACAATATTTTCCGGGCGCCCGTGCCAAAGACCTCCGTCTGAAAATGACGCCCTCGAAATACCGCCAACTATTCGGTACGCTTTCGTCTGTTCAGGAGGCCATTATCAAGGATGAATCGCAATACATAACAGTCTTTGCCGGTCCGGGAAGCGGTAAGACGAAAGTCTTGGTCCATAAATTGGCGTCACTCCTCCTGATGGAAGATGTCAAGCATGAACAACTTCTGATGCTGACGTTTTCCCGTGCCGCGGCCACAGAATTCAAAAAACGACTGCTGGAGTTGATTGGAAATGCGGCCCATTTTGTGGAAATTAAAACCTTTCATTCCTACTGCTTCGATCTGTTGGGAAAAATGGGAAGCCTTGAAGGCTCTGAAAATGTCGTGCAACAGGCCATCAGAAAAATAAAGGCCGATGAGGTAGAAGCCAGCCGCGTCACACGGACGGTACTGGTGATTGATGAAGCGCAGGACATGAACAAAGATGAGTATGAGCTCATTTTATCGTTAATGGAAAGAAATGAGGAAATGCGACTCATTGCCGTTGGCGACGATGACCAGGAAATTTTTGGTTTCCGAAGGGCAAGCGCGGAGTACCTTAAGGCCTTTTCTATGTTGCAGGGTGCCAGCAAACATGAATTGTACCAAAACTACAGGAGTGCGCCGTCGCTCGTAGCCTTTGCTGAACGTTTTGCACAGCGATTACCAAATCGGTTGAAAAGCCGACCTGGGGTTGCCATGTCAGAGGAAGCGGGAAAAGTGAAAATCGTCCGGCATCCAGGGCGCGCCATAGCGATCCCGGTCGTACACGACATCATACATTCACGCCTAACCGGAACGACTGCCGTATTAACCAATACAAATGCTCAGGCTGCCCAGTTGGCGGGACTCCTGATCAAAGAAGGAATGAACGCACGCCTTATACAGGAATACGACTCATTCCGATTCTTTGACCTAAGGGAAGTTCGATTTTTCCGGGATTTGGTATGTGAGGGAACCGATACGCCTTTTATCTCAGACGAAACATGGGAAAAGGCAAAGCAACACC
>DATGXZ010000138.1:0-1790 GCA_035298445.1 Flavobacterium sp. | reverse complement strand
ATCCGCGGTTGATTCATCCGTAGTTGCCGTCGTGACCGCCGATTGTTTCTTTCGTACGAAGGCATTCACTTTGGCCAATTCCAACCGTTCAAGGTCGATGGTCTGGTGTTCGAGATCGAAAACGTTCACCTTTACCGACAGGGTTTTCCATTTCGCGGCCAGCGCCATTTTGCCCGGTTCACTGTCGTAGGCCAGGTCGATGGCAGAAAGTTGGATGCGATCCAATACCAGCGTAAACGGGGAAGAGTCGGCTGTTTTTTTGGATGGGGCTTTGACTGCTGATGTCGCCACCGGATTCCGTTGGTGGAAGCGTAGGGCGAGTCCATCTGCTTTGATATCAGGTACCGAGAAGGCGCCTTTTTCCAAATTAAATTCGGTCACATTGACGTCCAAATCGCGAATGTTTGCCGTGAGGTCGTTACCTGAGGTTTTGTCCTCCCATCGCAGTCGGGTGCTTTTGATCCGGATGCGGCCCAGATCGATTTGGGTGGGTTCCGACGCTTTTTTGGGTTTGGGCGACGCGAACGCCTCCACGATATAGTCGAAGTTGAAGCGACCGTTGGCGTCCCGATGGATGTTCGCCGTTACATCCTCTAAATCGACGGATTGTATGTTGATATCGCTGCGGATGAGTCCGAACAGGCCGATATCGACTTTTATCTTCCCGCCATATAACAGGGTATCCCGTTGCTGGTCTTCGAGGTAAATGCCTTCGACGATGACCTTTTTGGGCAGACCGATTTCAATGCGGTCGATGCGGACTTTCGTATGGATTTTCCCTTCGAGATAGGTGACGGCTTTGTCTTTGAGGATGTTCTGGATATACGGCACCTGCACCAGGATAACCAACAAAAGGAACAAAGCGATGAGGGAGCCTAATATCCAGGCAGTGATTCGCAGTGTTTTCCGGAGTTTTCGTTTCAAGGCAAGGGCAGGTTAGGCGGGCGAACGCATGAGGTGTAAGGTACAAAGATGCTGCGACGTGGGCGATACGCCGTTATACTTTCTGCATGCGGTTTTACAAAAAGAAAACGCGGACACCCGAGGCATCCGCGTTTTTCACAGGGCAAAAAAGCCTTTTATTGTTTCACGAACTGCAGTTCGATGTGGAGTTTCACTTCTTCTCCTACCAACACACCGCCTGCTTCGAGGGCTGCGTTCCAGTTGAGGCCGAAGTCCTTACGGTTCAGTTTGCCTATGGCGCTGAGTCCGGCTTTGGTGTTGCCCCACGGATCCTGCGCCAACCCGCCGAATTCGACGTCAAGCGAGATAGACTTCGTTACGCCATGCAGCGACAGGTCGCCGGTCAGGGTGTAATCGTCACCGCTCTTTTGTTGGAACGCCGTCGACTTGAACGTCAGTTGTGGGAATTGCTCGGCATCGAAGAAGTCGCCGCCCCTGAGGTGGTTGTCGCGGTCGGCATTGCCGGTATTGATCGACGTGGTTTCGGCCTGGAAGTCGAAGCGGGCGTTTTCGAAGTTATCGCTGTCGCTTTCCGCCGTTGCCTGGAAGGTGTCGAACTTTCCGGACACGTTGGTGAACATCATGTGTTTTACCTTGAAGGTAATTTCGGAGTGGGACGGGTCAAGAACCCATTTTGTAGTTGCCATATTGGTGATTTTTAAAAGTTTATTTTCGTTAGAATTTCATGGGTACATCCATCAAAAGAATCTCGCTGTCAGGCGATAAGGCGGTCAGGTCAAACGCATCGGTGTCGGTGATGCCGAGTCCGTCACGTTCGTTCAGTTCTACGCCGGCGACAGTAAAGCTACCTTTTATCACAAAGGCAT
>DATGXZ010000137.1:0-5826 GCA_035298445.1 Flavobacterium sp. | reverse complement strand
ATACGGATGAAGTGCGAACGTCCGCCCTGCCTTGTCATCTGCGAAGAAAGCCTGTTCCCATTCGTGGCCCACGACATCGTCCCAGGCGTTCACCCGTTTGTCCCAAAAACACCAGGTACGGTCATTGGCCGACTTCCGGTCGGGATCGATCATTAAGATGCGGTCGCCACCGAAGCGTCCGGAGCGCAGCATTTTGTAGGCCGTCATCAAAGCGGCGAGTCCAGACCCGGCAAAAATGTAATCGTAGCGCTCCACCCCGCTAAGATACGTCTTACAAGCGGAACGAGAAACCCAGCGCGATGTAGTAATCCGGTGCGTTTTCCGTGATTCCAAATCCCGACGAGATATCAAGCATGGTGTCGTTGTTTACCAGATAGGTAAAACCCCCGTCGAAACTGTGGGCGGCGCTGTCGTTTTCAGGCGCGAAGCCAAACAATTCGGCATAGGCGCCCCATTTCTCGGTGAGGGAGAATCCGGTTGTGAGCGTGTAGATGAAAGTCGCATCCGGGGTGATGCCATCCCATTCTGCCCCGAGGTTGTAGCTGAGGGAGAGTTTGTCGGTCAGCGTATGCTGCATCACAAACCGGAATTGCGAGGCGTAATAGTCGGCGCGGTAATCGGAGGAAGCGGCGTCCGGCACCAGCATGTGACCAATGAGCGACGTTTTTGGAATCCATCCCGCCTCTTCACAAATCTTGACTTTCATACCCACCCGGATCGGTTCGAAGCCACTGGTCTCCGTGCCGTCGGCCTCATCCACTACATAGGTTACGATCAGGCGCAGTTCGAAGGCATCGTTGAGTCCGTACTTCAGCAAGGAAGAGGGCAACGCCCAACTTCTGTTGCCGTCTTTCTCCATCGAAAAACCGTTTTCCATCTGGAACATGCCTTTCGGAACCAGATAGGGCGTTTCGGTCTGGTCGGGACGGTCGGCCGCAAGGGGTGCGATATCCTGTGCCATCGCGATGGTCGGCAATAGGAAAAGGAGGTATAGGTAGCGCATGGTGATTATTTTTAGACAAAACTAAAAATTTAATTTGTAAAAACTAAAAATGACTGTACTTTTGAGCATCAATCGTATAACCATGGCAAAATCACTAGGTGAAGTCAATGAATCGGTCGTAACGCAGGGCAAACGATCGACCTTTCGAAAAATCCTGGCGTTCTTCGGACCCGCCTACCTAATCAGCGTCGGCTATATGGACCCGGGCAACTGGGCGACCGATATCGCGGGCGGAAGCCAGTTTGGCTACCAACTTCTTTGGGTATTGCTGATGAGTAATCTCATGGCGCTGTTGTTGCAAAGCCTGAGTGCGCGTCTGGGCATCGTGACCCGGCGTGACCTGGCGCAGGCCTCGCGGGAAACCTATCCGCCTTTTGTGAATTACATCCTTTATTTTCTGGCTGAAATCGCAATTGCCGCCTGCGACCTGGCGGAGGTATTGGGTATGGCGATTGGCCTGAACCTGTTGTTTGGCATGCCTTTGCTCGAAGGGGTTTTGGTGACGGTGCTCGACACGTTCCTGCTGCTCTTCCTTATTAATAAAGGTATCCGTAAAATGGAGGCCTTCATTATTTCACTGGTCGCAATCATTGGGCTGTCATTCGTCTTTGAGATGATCTTTGCCCAGCCTGACGCCGCCGGCATCGTTGCCGGATTGGTGCCGTCTATCCCGAACGAAACGGCGTTGTATATCGCCATCGGTATTATCGGGGCCACCGTCATGCCGCATAACCTCTACCTACATTCGTCGCTGGTGCAAACCCGCAAGTTCGACCGTAGTCGTGAAGGGGTGAAACAGGCATTGAAATACAATTTCATCGACTCGGCCATAGCGTTGAACCTGGCGTTTTTCGTGAACGCGGCCATCCTGATCCTCGCTGCTGCGACCTTCTTTAAAAGTGGCCTGTTTGATGTGGCCGAAATACAGGATGCCCATAAATTCCTGGAGCCTATACTCGGCAATAAATGGGCCCCGATTTTGTTTGCGGTGGCGTTGATCGCAGCCGGACAAAGCTCGACGATTACCGGTACGCTGGCCGGGCAGATTGTAATGGAAGGATACCTGAACCTGCGCATCCAGCCCTGGGTACGACGGATACTGACGCGGTTGATCGCGATTGTGCCGGCCGTAGTGGTGATTTACTTTTTTGGGGAAGAGATGACGGGGAAGATGCTTATTTTCAGCCAGGTGATTTTGTCGATGCAGCTCGGGTTTGCCATCATCCCGCTGATACACTTCGTAAGCGACAAAACGAAAATGAAGGGCTTCCACATCAACCGGCTGACGCAGGTCGCCGCGTGGATTATCGCATTGATTATCGTGTCACTCAATATCCGTCTCGTATACGGCGAAGTGACCGGATGGCTGGCCGAGTCTGAAAACCCGTTGGTGCTGTGGCTTACGGTGGTGCCGTTGTTGGCGGGTTTTTTCCTTTTGCTCGTTTATATCGTCGTCAAACCGTTCGTCATCCGGCCGCGCGACCATATCTATAACCATTCCCCACACAACCTGCACCTCCATTTCAAACGCCGGCCCGTGGCCTCGCGTCAGAATATTGCCGTGCTCGTCGATTTCTCTGACGCCGACCAGGTGGCCCTGAACCATGCGTTCGAATTGGGCGGAACCGATGCCCGTTACACGCTGATCCACGTAGTGGAAACGGTAGGTGCGATGATGTATGGCGACGACATCGAAGACCATGAAACGACAATGGATGAAGAATTGTTACGGGAGTATGAAGGCCTACTGACCAACAAAGGATACGTGGTGACCACGCAACTGGGCTTTGGCAAACCCCACCGCACCATCCCGGCCATGGTGGAAGCCGGGCACTATGACATACTCGTGATGGGTACGCACGGCCACACCGGGATCAAGGATATCCTTTTTGGTACCACAGTCGATAAGCTTCGCCACCGCATCCGGATTCCGCTGTTCATCGTCAATTCTTAACCCGTGCCTGTTGCGACATGACGCTCTCAGAAGAAAACTACCTCAAAGCCATCTACCACCTGACGACGCTAAACGGAACGGAAGTCAGTACCAATGCCATTGCGGAGAAGATGGAGACGAAGGCATCCTCCGTGACCGATATGCTGCGCAAATTGGCCGAAAAGGAACTCATCCACTACAAAAAATACCAAGGCGTCTCGCTCACGCAAACAGGGCGCCTGGCGGCCAAAATGATTGTGCGGAAGCATCGCTTGTGGGAAGTATTCCTGGTCGAAAAACTGGCATTTGCCTGGGACGAGGTTCACGATATTGCCGAGCAGTTGGAACACATCCAGTCACCCGAACTCGTCGACCGACTGGATGATTTCCTGGGCAACCCAACGGAAGATCCGCATGGCGACCCGATTCCGGACCGCGAAGGCCGTATCCTGAAAACCGAAAAACAATTAGTGTCGGAACTGGCCGAGGGGCAGGAAGGCCTGTGTGTGGGCGTGCGCGACACCTCGTCGGAATTCCTTCAGTACCTGGATAAAAACGGCATTGCGCTGGGTGCACACATCACGATAGTGGGGCGCGAACCGTTCGATGGTTCGTTAGCGATACGCGTCGACGGTGCTCTTCATTCGATTTCGGGGAAAGTGGCAGCCAACCTCTTCGTCAAGCCCGTTTAGCAACCGCAATCCGTGCCGCAGCTCCCCTTTTTCGCTTTCCGTTTCGGCCAAAAGAAACGCTTGGCAATGTAGCCGACGGCAATCGCCAAAATGAGATACGAAACGAGAAGTTGCCAATCCATACTGCAAAGTTAGAAATAAACGCCGCCGCCGATGCCAAGGAAATCATAACGCGGCGAAGCGATTCGCAGATGTTCATAGCCTGCCGACACAAAGTAGTTCTTCAGGTGGTAGCGCGACGAGAGCTCGAACACCTTCACAGGAGATTCGTTGACGGCACTCCAGGTGGCCGATCCGGCGAAACTCCATCGTTTCTTCAGGAACACTTCAGCCGACACGCCCGCTGACACGCCGGCTTTGTTGACGCCGCTTCCGACATAGGTAACGCCCAAATGCCAACCCATGTTGAAGCGGGGCAACCGGATGCGGTCGTAACACACGTGTAATTGGAAGAGTGCGAGACCGTCGTCGGGTTGATTGCGAAAGGCCTCCCGCAATTGGTGCCAATCGGCCCGGGCATAGATATACTGGAAGGGACGACCGGTTACCTTCAGGTGGTTCGCCTGTATGTTCCGAAAATCGGAAAGGAATCGGTTACTGATATCAAGCCGTCCGAGATTGTCTTCGATCGAATCGCGGTAGTTTCCGATGCCTTCACGGTAGAAAGGATAAGACGATACGCTTTTGTAGAGGTGGTCTTCCGAATTATAATCGCCGATCACACCGAATTTAAAGAGTGCGAACGTGATGTCGAGGAAGAGGTCGAGGAACGGATGGTCGGAATCATCGTCCTGCAATGACGGGCGGGCCTCTGAAGACGGGCGGGTCGGCAACGGGTCGGCCTTTTCCGATAGTTCTTTTGTGGATTGGTCGATTTTCCCTTGGGCGGCAAGGCCGAAGGATACGAAGAAAAGTACACCGGCCAAGGCGCTACGAACGAATGAACGCATTACTTCATGAATTGATAGACAGCGAGTGCCGATACGTAGGCGATGACACTCATACACAACAATTGGTATAACGGCCATTTCCACGAATTCGTCTCTTTGCGCGTAATTGCCAACGTACTGGCGCATTGCATCGCGAAGGCGTAGAACACCAGCAGCGAGACACCGGTGGCAGTCGTGAACACGCGGGTACCGTCCTGACGGACCTCAGCGGCCATCTTCTCACGGATTGGTTCTTCGTTATCGGCGTCGCCTCCTACGCTGTAGATCGTGGCCAGCGTGCCGACGAAGACCTCGCGGGCGGCGAACGAACTCAATACGGCAATACCGATTTTCCAGTCATAACCCAACGGACGGATGGCGGGCTCAATCGACTTGCCGGCAATTCCTATATAAGAGTTCTCCAACTTGTAGGCGGCCACAGCCGAATCGTGTTGGTCGGCTGCAATGCGACCCGCTGTGACCTCTTTTGCGATAATCTGCTCGGCCTTTCCGAAGGTCTCAGACGGACCGTAGGACCCGAGGAACCACAGGATGACCGAAATCGCAAGGATGATCTTGCCTGCCCCGGCAATGAACGCTTTCGTTTTCTCGACGACGTTCAACACCACATTACGCCCCAGCGGCAGTTTGTAATTCGGCATTTCGACTACAAAGAACGACTTCGAACGCAGTTTCATGATGCGGTTCAGGACGGATGCCGACAGTATCGCAGCCAAAAACCCCAGGATGTACAGCGCCATCAGGGTGAGGCCCTGTGTATTGAAAATGCCCAACACCCGTTGTTTCGGGATGATGAGGGAAATGATGATAGTGTATACGGGAAGACGCGCCGAACACGTCATAAACGGGGTCACCAGGATAGTAATCAAACGTTCCTTCCAGTTTTCGATATTGCGCGTGGCCATGATGGCCGGGATGGCGCAGGCCGTACCCGACACGAGTGGTACGACACTTTTTCCGTTCAGTCCGAAACGCCGCATGATTTTATCCATCAGGAAGACCACCCGGCTCATATAGCCACTTTCTTCGAGGATGGAAATGAACAGGAAAAGAAACGCAATCTGCGGGATGAAAATGACAATACCGCCAATGCCCGGTATAATGCCCTGGGTGAGTAGGTTGGTGAGCGTACCCGGCGCCATGTGCTCGGCTACGGAACTGCTCAGCCAGGCGAACGCGCCGTCGATCCAGTCCATCGGGTAGCTTGACCAGTCAAAAATCGACTGGAAGATGAGCAATAACAGGAAG
>DATGXZ010000136.1:0-1873 GCA_035298445.1 Flavobacterium sp. | reverse complement strand
AAACGGCGGTTTTCCCGTAAAATGCTGTCACCGGGAAACCGTATCTTGTCATAGGGAAGGGGCGGATGCGTCCCTTAGCGAAAGTGACGGACATGACCGTACGGAAAAACCGCATCTTTTGTTAAAAAGTAGTGATTGGAATGAAGGCGCGGGGGGGCTTGTCCTCACGAATACGGATCAACTGCGGATAAATTGGGGTACTACAATAAGTACAGAAAAACCGCCAGGAAATGGCACAGGCTGCCACCCATCACAAACACGTGCCAAATGGCATGGCTATAGGGCATTTTTTCACGGGCATAAAAAATCGTTCCCAGTGTGTAGCAAGCGCCACCAGCCATAATGAGTCCCAGCATTTCGCCGCTTAAAGAAGCCCACATCGGCTGTATGGCGGCCACAATCAGCCAACCCATCAACAGGTAAAGCGATAGCGACAATTTCTTCGAATACCGCAGTCGTGAGAATTTGAAAAAGAAACCGGCCACTACGAGTGTCCAGATCAGGCCGAAAATCCACCAGCCCCAGGCGCCTTTCAGTCCCAGTAGGGCGACCGGTGTGTAGGTGCCGGCGATAAGGATGTAGATACACAGGTGATCGATCCGTTTAAAGAACCGCTTCCACTTCAGTGTCGACATGGCGTGGTAGCAGGTCGAGGCCGTATACAACGCCACAAGGCTCACGCCGAATACCGTCGAAACGGCAATGGTCAGCGTCGATCCGGTAGGCACGGCATATACCAGCATCAGGGCGAGCGCCACAACCGAAAGCACGGCACCGATACCATGTGTCAGCACGTTATAGAACTCTTCTTTTTTGCGATTTTTCGGTGGCATGCCACAAAGGTACAAACATCTGCGATACGCGCGATTGCCAATGGCTGTATAAACAAATCCAATGTGTGGGTTATGGTATAAACCGTAAAATCGCTGTACTTTAGCGCCACCAAAATACACCTCCATTATGGCAGAGATAGAAAAAGTAAAATGCCTTATCATAGGTTCGGGCCCTGCGGGCTATACCGCCGCCATTTACGCCGCCCGTGCCAATATGCATCCTGTGTTGTACGAAGGAATCCAACCCGGCGGACAGCTCACTACCACGAACGACGTAGAGAACTTTCCGGGGTATCCCGACGGGATTTCCGGACCTGAAATGATGATCCAACTTATGCACCAGGCCAAACGGTTTGGCACCGATGTGCGAAGCGGCTGGGTTACGAAAGTCGACTTTTCCGGTAGCGTCCACAAAGTATGGGTGAACGACGAAAAAGAGATTCTCTGTGATACGGTGATCATCTCTACCGGTGCTTCGGCCAAATATCTCGGACTGCCGTCTGAACAACACTACTTGTCTTTGGGTGGTGGCGTATCGGCCTGTGCCGTATGCGACGGTTTCTTCTACCGCGGTCAGGAAGTGGTCATAGTAGGGGCGGGCGACTCGGCCTGCGAAGAGGCGCACTACCTTTCCAAGTTGTGTAAGAAAGTGACGATGCTCGTGCGCAGCGATCAATTCCGTGCTTCCAAAATCATGGCGGAACGCGTGCAGAAAACCGAAAACATTGACATCCTGTTCAATACCGAAACCCTTGAAGTGCTGGGTGATGGTCATGTCGTAAACGGCGTGAAGATCATCGATAAGGCAAAAGGGGAGGAGAAGGTCATCCCGGCCACGGGCTTCTTCGTCGCGATCGGCCACAAACCGAATACCGATATTTTCAAAGACTTCATCACGCTTGATGAAACGGGTTACATCGTGAACCAACCCGGTACATCCCGCACCAATGTCCCCGGCGTTTTTGTTGCGGGCGATGCCGCTGACCACGTCTACCGCCAGGCAATCACGGCGGCGGGCACCGGCTGTATGGCGGCGCTTG
>DATGXZ010000135.1:0-5174 GCA_035298445.1 Flavobacterium sp. | reverse complement strand
ATCAAGCGAATAGATGACTTTGTCTTTCAGGTTTTCGGGCACGTCGCCGTCTACGATGCGGTGTGCGAGTCCTTCGGCGATGGCGGTTTTACCAACGCCCGGTTCGCCGACCAGCATCGGGTTGTTTTTCGTGCGGCGCGTCAGGATCTGGAGTACCCGACGGATTTCTTCGTCGCGGCCGATTACCGGATCAAGTTTGCCATTGGCTGCCAGTTCGTTGAGATTTCGGGCGTATTTCGACAAGGCGTTATAGGTTTCCTCAGCGGAAGCCGACGTCACGCGTTCGCCTTTTCGCAATTCCTCGACCGCGGCCTGTAATCCTTTTTCGGTGACGCCCTGATCTTTCAGTATCTGCGCTACTTTCGACGACGATTTGAAGATGGCGAGTAGTAGGTGTTCGACCGAAATGAACTCGTCGTTCATCTTTTGCGCGATTGAAATGGCGTCGTTGAGGGTTTTGGCCGTCTCTCGTGACAATTGCTGTTCGCCTCCACTTACCTTCGGAAAGGATTGCAGCGTACTGTCGAGTACCTGCCGGAACAGCGGCACGTTGACGTTCAGTTTTTTGAGCAGGAAGGGGGCCACATTCTCGTCGACTTCGAACACCGCCTTGAAGAGGTGCTCGTTCTCGATCTGCGGATGCTGGAAGGCCTGGGCGATCTGTTGCGCCTTTTGGATGGCCTCCTGTGATTTGATGGTGAAGTTATTGAATGTCATATGTAGTTGAGGGTTGATAGTTGATGGTTCAGGGTTCAGGGTTCAGGGTTCGGGGTTGTTGGTTGTTGGTTATTGGAACTAAGCCTAACACCTTGCTCCGAGCTCCCAACTCCTAACTCCTAATTCCTGACTCCCCTTCTTGTCAATCCCCATTCCATAACGCACTTTCCGCCAAAATGGCGTATATTCGGTTTTTTTACTACCCCAGAAACGCCAAAATGGCTAATAACGAGACATATGGGCATACTGAATAGCCTTTTTGGAAACCACGAGCGCGCTTCATCATCAAGTTTTCCATGGACGGCGCTGACCTCAACCGGTCAATTGGCCGAAGTGATCGAGGCATCGCACAACGAACCCGTAGTGGTGTTCAAACACAGTACACGTTGCAGCATCAGCCGGTTCGCGCTGAAGCAGTTTGAGCAGGAATATCGGTCGGATGCAGCCGCCACGCTCTACTACCTCGACCTGTTGGAATACTGCGACGTATCGAACGCCATTGCGGAAACACTGGGCGTCCAGCACCAATCGCCGCAGGTAATCGTGCTGCGGGATGGGGCGGTCGTTCACCACAGTTCACACGAAAATATCGAGGCAAAGGCGGTCGTCGCCCATTTCTAAAACCGGCAAACGTTTATCTTTGCCCCGTTTATGCGGAACGAGGTCGTTTTATTCACGTTGCAACGGATCATGGCGCTGGCAGTAGCCGGGGCGGTGATTGGCGTGCTGCACCAGGACGACCTTACCGTGGCCTTTCTTCTCGCGGCCTATTCGATTGTGGTGTACCTCCGCAAAAAGAAGATGCCGGGTGCCAAACTCTATTTCCTGGGTTATATACTGTCGGCCCTCGGCGGTGTGATGGCCGAACACTGGGGCATCTCCAACGGCCACTGGACGTATCACGATTTGTCTGACGGGCGTACGTTCCCGTATTGGTTGCCATTCGCCTGGGGACTCGCCTTTACTTTTCTCTATAGCTTTGAACGGGCCTATATATTGGCCTTCCGCATCCGTTCGTTTGGTGTGAAATTTTGCCTGACGTTGCTGGTTTCGGCGCTGTTCCCTACGATTGGGGAGATCGTCACCGTGAAATTGGGCGTATGGACCTACCATTGGCCCTATAAAGTGCTAGGTATACCTCTTTATGCCATAGGCTTATTGATGGCGTTCCACAGCGGGATGTACCTGCTGCTGTGCTGGATTGGGAAAAGGTGGCGGGTAAGTGACCCTGTCTTCGGACGCACGCCGTTGGAAACGCTTTAAACCGCGGGTTCCTGCTGGCTTAGGCAATGGAATGAACCCAATCCCCAAATCAAGTCGGTCGAATCGATACCTACTACGGTACGATCCGGGAAACACGCTTGCAGGATTGCCAGTGCACGGACGTCGTTGGCATCGCGGAAGGTGGGCACAATCACTTTTCGGTTCGAAATATAGAAATTGGCGTAGGAAGCCGGCAGACGCTGGTCGTCCCAAATGACGGGCGATGGCATGGGCAATTCCACTATCTGCAGTGGTTCGCCGTTCTCGAGTTTCATCTGCTTCAACAACGCGAGGTTTTCCTGTAGCAGGTGGTAGTTTTCATCCTCCGGATTTTCTTCCACCACGGTCACGACGGTCGTTTCATTCACGAATCGGGTGATGTCGTCGATATGGCCGTCGGTGTCGTCGCCTACAATACCGTCCCCCAGCCAAAGGATGTGGGTAACACCATAATAGTCGCGAAGGTACGCCTCAATCTCCACCTGTGACAGGTGCGGATTCCGGTTTTCGTTGAGCAGGCAGGCGGTCGTCGTCAGCAGCGTACCGCGTCCGTTAAACTCCACGCTGCCGCCTTCCATCACAATCCCCGGGTGGAAGACACGCAGGCCCAGTGCGGCTCCGATTTTCGTCGGGATGACGTCGTCAAGGTCAAAGGGCGGATACTTCCCTCCCCAGGCGTTATAACCCCAGTCGACAATCGCTTTTTCCTTTGTGGCTGTGTTGATAAGGAAGGCCGGTCCGTGATCACGGCACCAGGCATCATTGGTCGGATGGAAATAGAAATGGACGTGTTGCAGCAACTCTTCCACCTCGACGGTAGCCGCATACGAGCATGTCCGTATTTTGTCGAGGGCGAACGCTTTCATCGCTTCATCCGCGACGTTGATGTTCACCGTCTGGTGATCCGCTACTTGCAGTATGAACTCACAATAGGGATCGTAAATCGTATCAATCTTACCCGGCCATGACGCTTCTTTATGCGGCCATGAAAGCCAGAGCGCGGTTTGCGGGGCGAATTCGGGGGGGAAGGAGAAACCGAGTTGGTTGGGAGTCATAGTTAATCGTAGAAGGTGAAATAGTCGGGAAGTCGGGAAGTCCGAAAGACCGGAAGACCTAAAGTGTGAAAGTATATTAGTTCGTAAGTTTTGCTTTGAGTGAATTGATCATCACAAGTATTTCTTCGCACCGTTGGTACAGAGTTCGAAAATCATCGTCACGCAGGAGATTGCGCCTTTTGGCCAGATGAAGGCAGGATACAACCTCAATCGCGGAACGCAAGGCAATCGAAAGGAATCGTCGAAACTCGGCGTTGGTTTGTCCAGTTGATCCCTCTGCAATATTCAGGGATACCGAATCGGAAGCCCTTTTGATCTGCGAAGTCAATATGAAACGTTCTTCTTTTGGAAAGTCTCTCGTAATCCGATGAACTTCTCCTGATAGGTCTAAGGCTTTCTGCCACACTATCAAATTTTCAAACTTAAATGGCATATAGTATCTGTTTGGCGTTTATAGTTATATCTCGTCATACCTCCACAGAGGCAGTATTTTCTTCAGCTATTACATTCGGTTCCTCACTCCCGACTTCCGGTTTCTCTGACTTCCTGACTTCCGGACTTCCGGACTTTCGGACTTCCGGACTCTCCGACTTCCACTCTTCCCAACTATTCGTCAATAAACCGCTTCGTAATCGGCTGGTAACTATCAATCCGTCTGTCGCGAAGGAATGGCCAGTGCATACGGAAATAATCAGATTCGTTTTTGTCGATGTCGACCACAACGGTTTCTTCCTCATCGTGGGATGCGAGATACAGGAGTTTGCCCTGTCCGTTCGTGGCGAAACTACCGCCCCAGAATTTCATGCGTCCTTCCTGTTCAAAGCCAACGCGGTTGACGCTAACGACTGGAACTCCATTTGCCACGGCATGTGACCGCTGTATGGTTTGCCAGGCGTTGTATTGGTCGCGGTTGGTTTCTTCGTCCTGGTCGGTCGCCCAGCCGATGGCGGTGGGGTAAAACAGGATTTCAGCCCCCATCAACGCGGTGATACGGCTGGCTTCCGGATACCATTGGTCCCAACAGATCAGGATGCCAATTGTCGCGAACTTGGTCTTGAATACTTTATAGCCGAGGTCACCGGGTGTGAAATAAAACTTCTCATAAAACGCCGGATCGTCAGGGATGTGCATCTTGCGGTATTTGCCCAGATAGGTGCCATCCGCATCGATGACCGCGGTGGTATTGTGGTAAAGGCCTTCGGCCCGTTTTTCGAAAAGCGAGGCGATGATCACCACACCGAGTTCTGCAGCTACTTCCGAAAGCGCTTCCGTCGATTTCCCTGGGATGGATTCCGCCAGTTTGAAATTGTCGTAATCCTCTACGTCACAGAAGTAGAGCGAGGTAAACAGTTCCTGCAGGCATACGATCTGCGCGCCGTCTTTCGCGGCTTTCCGTATTTCCCGGATGGCTTTGTCGAGGTTAGGCTGCTGCTCTTTTACGCACGACATCTGCACGAGGCCGACTTTTACTTTTGACATGGTGGTATACTGAAAAATGAGGCACAAAAATACGAAAAAGGAAAACGCCGGGAACTATCCGGCGTTTGTCTTGTTTAGCGGATGATGCGATTCCGCGCGATGATGTCCTTGAGTTTGGCCTTCAGGTCTTCACCGGTGTCATATACCATTTGTTCATTCGGTGGAAACGGCACGGCGGCGGCGTCAAACAGCGGCCAGTATTCTTTTTCAATGGCGCGCTTATCGCCGCGGAAACGGGCAAAGATGTTTTCAAACACGAATTCAGAAGACAGCGGGAATTTCTGCATCGTCTGGTTGTCTCTCATGCTGACGTATTCCACCATCGCGGTGACTTTCGCCGCTTTCGTCTGCCGGAACTCATTTACCTGGATCTTGACCAGTTTCATCACGTCTTCATAAATCGGTTTACCCAAACTGTCGAGCAATACATTGCCCTGACGGTCGGTCTTCTTGCGTGTGCCGACTTTTATTTCTTTTTCGCGTGCGAACTCTTTTTCCTTTATCTGCTCGGGCGATACGGCGATCTGTTTGAAGGCTACCACGATGGCAAAATCGTAATTGACATCCGCTTGACGGCGGCCGTGGTAGACCGTCCATTTTTCGTTAAGGCCATACGTGTTGAAATCGAGCAATTCGTCTTCAAGGCGGCGCGGGATCATC
>DATGXZ010000134.1:0-4977 GCA_035298445.1 Flavobacterium sp. | reverse complement strand
GGGATTGTATTTTGCAATATATGCCCCTGCAAAACCCTGGCATCCCTGCGTGAAATATAGGTAGTAGTTGCCATCGTCGCCGATAACGCCACGTTTTACCGTCCGGCTACACAACATTGATGAAGGCGCCAACTCGAATAGTTTCTTTCCGTTGCTACCATAAGAAGAGATTGGGTTTCCAGCTAAATCTGTTTTTAGTAGCACGGCATACTTCACACCCCCTACTATATTCGGACCAAAAACGGATGCGCCCATTATCAGAAGCTCTCCCCCCTGGAGAAATATACTGGCCGCAGAAGATGTTTCGGGGTCATTCAGGGGATACGTCCGGTAACCGGTCGAATTGAAAGACGTATCGAGTGTACCCGTCGGAGTGATTTTGCAAACAAGCATAGTTTTGTTACTATATCCCGCGCCATACAGCTCACCCGTATCTGTTATCAACAGGTCTTTGATACCCTCATCCGTGTATCCGAAGTCGAGATTTGCTTTTCCATTCGTGCCAAACGTAGGGTCCGGAACGCCAGCCAATGAAATCTTCACAACAAAAGCTTTTTCCTGTGTAGATGTGCCAATTTTCGTCGCCCCGAACAAATACAGGAAGCCGTTATGTAGTTTAGCGTACTTAACGTAGTCGTTTTGCCCTGTTGAGTTGAAGTAGTATTTTCCACCCGATCCGAACGCGGTGTTTACGGAGCCGTCGAAGTTGCGGCTACATACTCCGTTGGCTGCGAGGGCCACATAGTAGTGATCATTTTCATAGAAAAGGCGCAGCGGATCCTGGGAAATGTTGGTGCTGGCGGCAATGCCATTTGTGCCAAATGTCGTGTCAAAGGTCACCTGCGCGGATGTTGGGAAGATGACAAACGATAGCAATAAAGCAAATAAGACTCGCATAAGCTGACGATAGATTCCTGATTTTTGTAAAGTTACAAAAAAAACGCACTGATTTAAGAAAAGGGGTGCGCCGAGGCTATTAGGCGATTACCCCCTCTTTCAACAGTACAGGGACCTGTTGCATAAGCGGTTTTTCAGAAAAGTTTGCTTTGAAAATGTACTTTTTATCGTAAAGTGTATTACCAATGAAATACGTCAGCATGAACTCGTTGTTCAATGCGAGTACGCTTTTTTCAATCATCTCAATCTTGACAGCCGATACCGCCGGCATCTCCACCAGCGCATGACGTAACATCGAGGTCTTGCGCATCTCACCGTCAATAGTACCGAACGCCTTTGATACGACCATGATATCGTGGAGGTCATCGTCAGAGTCGTTGATGAGGTAGACGTTCCAGACTTTGTCCATGAAATCGTCGCTCCATTCCGGTAGGGCGGCCATGAAGACGTTTTTAACTTCGGGGATGGTGATGTCTTTTTGCATAATAAAGTTCGGAAGTTGGGAAGACCCGCTTTGGAAGTTCTATCTGCCAGGTTTTTAGAACCTTGTAGGTCTTTTAGCAGTGGTTATGGAAGTTCTATCGTTCGGAAGAGGAACTAGTGATGGGAAGTATTTCGCCTAGCCCGGATGGAAGCGGCAGCCCCTGATGACGGAAGGCTGGTGGGGCCGGATGCCGGGCGCGACCAGCGGAAGCGTTTGGCAGCCGATGCCACACCGCCTGATCGGCGAAGGGCTATAGCGGACAGCCGGATCAGCTTCCCAAAACCTAAATTCCGGCCTTGAACTGCTCGAGGAAACGGACGTCGTTTTCATAGAACATCCGGATGTCGCCGATTTGGTAGAGCAGCATCGCGATGCGTTCGATGCCCATGCCGAAGGCGAAACCGGTGTATTCGTCGGGGTTGATGCCGCAGTTTTTCAGTACGTTCGGATCGACCATGCCGCAGCCCATGATTTCGAGCCAGCCGGTTCCTTTGGTGATGCGGTAGTCGGTTTCGGTTTTGAGTCCCCAATAAATATCAACCTCCGCGCTCGGTTCTGTGAACGGGAAGTACGACGGGCGCAGGCGGATTTTCGACTTGCCGAACATTTCTTTGTTGAAATAGAGCAGCGTTTGCTTGAGGTCGGCGAACGACACGTCTTTGTCTATGTAAAGTCCTTCGACCTGGTGGAAAATGCAGTGCGAACGGCTGGAGATGGCTTCGTTGCGGAACACGCGACCCGGACTGATGGTGCGGATCGGTGGTTTGTGGGCCTCCATATAGCGGACCTGCACCGATGAGGTGTGCGTGCGCAGCAACACGTCGGGGTTGGTCTGGATGAAGAACGTATCCTGCATGTCGCGCGCCGGGTGGTATTCCGGCAGGTTGAGCGCGGTGAAGTTGTGCCAGTCGTCTTCGATTTCAGGTCCTTCCGAAACGTTGAAGCCGATATTCGAAAAGACATCGATGATTTGGTTCTTGACCAGCGAAATCGGATGGCGGGAGCCGATGGAGACAGGCTCGCCGGGGCGGGAGAGGTCGCCGTAGACGCCTTTTGCCTCTTCTTTGCTTTCGAGCGCTTCCTGTAGTTCCTTCAGTTTTTCCTCAGCGGCATTTTTCAGGGTATTGATGACCTGTCCGAAGTCTTTTTTCTGGTCGTTCGGGATGTTGCGGAATTCATTGAAAAGGTCTTTCAGGATGCCTTTGCTTCCGAGGAATTTGATACGGAAGGCCTCCAACTCGTCTTTCTTTTGGGTGGAAAACGATTGGGCTTCTGCTATGTATTCTTTAATCTTGTCGATCATCTTGGGCGATTGAGAGTGCAAATTTAGGGAAAAGAACGGAGAAGTTCGGAAGATGGGGAGATCGGAAGTTGGGAAGTCAGAAAGGCGAGGAGTTTTAGACCTGCAAGGTTTCCAAAACCTTGTAGGTCTCAGTTTGTAGTTGGGAGGAAAGGAATTTCGGGAGATGGGGAGTTGGAAAGTCGGAAAGTCGGGAAGCCGTGAAGTTTTAGACCTGCAAGGTTTCCAAAACCTTGTAGGTCTTTTTTATTGGGCCTAAGCGGGTGGGCTGATTAAGAGATATACTCCCGTTCCAGGAAATACTGAACAATGGCTTCTTTCATTAAAACGGCCTGTTCGCCAGCGCGCAGCGATGGCAGTTCTTCTTTGATTTTGTAGTGCGGCCAACCATCGCGGTCGAAGAAGTCGAATTCGTAGTAGCCATAGGGCTCGAGTAACCGACAGATGGCGATGTGCATGAGGTTGACTTTTTCGTCTTTTTTGAACTCGCGGTGCAATTGGCCGAGTTCCTGCAGGCCGATGAGGTAAATGATGCCGTCAAGATCGAGGGTTTCACCATCGGCAAACTGGGCCGATAGTTTCTGTACGACGGTTTCCCATCGTTGTTTCAGTTGTTCGTCGCGCGACATTAGTTTTCGATATACTCGAAGTTCCGTTCGGTTTCTACGTAATCGTCGGTCACGTTTTTCTTGCGGATCTTCGTCGCGCGGCCTAAGGCATCTGTGGTGATGGCGTAGGTGTATTTCTCGGTTGCTTCCGGACTTTCGATAGGGTAGAAGCGGTCTTCCGACGTGACGTTGTTGTAATTCAACGGGTTCGTCATATCAAACTGTATGAAGAACTTCTGGAGATTGGGGTTGAGGAAGCGATACGGGTTGGCGTCATCATCGAAACCATAGACCGTTTTTCCGACGATGGCTTCAGCGCCAGTACCGATGGTGTCGGTGCGCAACGCGATATTGCTGCCTTCATACGTCAGCACTGATGAAATCTGCGTCACCCAGCCGTTCGAGACCAGCGTTTTGTATTCAAATTTGGTTAAAACGTCATCAGTGTAGGTAAATTCCGTTTTGGCCGGGTTGTCATTGTCGTAAGAGACAATCTGCACCAACTGGCCGTCTTCGTTGTAGTGGAACAGCGCGGTAAACTGAAGCTCTTCACCCACCATATAATCGGCGGATGTCACTTTGGTGTCGTTGATGTAATGGAACTTGATGGTGTATTCGCCAGTGGCAACCTCCGCAAGACGCCCCACACGGTATACGAAGCTAGTTTCAAGTTCGACAGTGTCGGTTTCGGAGAATTGGCTTTCCTTTATTTTGGAAAGGTGGTACGCCCCGGTTGGTGGCGGTGGATCGATCGGATTATTGTTGCTGCTGCTAACGGTTTCGTCACACGAAAACAGGCAGGTGGCGATTACCGACAGGAATACGAAGCGAAGCAACTTGGCCATCTCTTTTCAAAGGTTTTTGCAAAAATAGCAAAAGCGCTTTCATAGCGACGGACTTAATTGAAAATAATAGGCTTTTAACACCTGAGGGTGTTTATTTTATCTCCCGTATCGCCGTCGCAGGGATCCAACCCTCCGTATCGTCCGGTAGCTGCACTTTGCGCCAGCGGTCAAGGTTTTCCAACACCCGCACTTTCGCGCCTTCATGCAAAACGAACGCGTCGGGGGCCTCTTGTTTGGGTTCGGCTTTCGCCGATATTACTTCCGCAAATACAATGGCAGGGCGATCACGCCGATACACATCACGCCCAAAATACGCCGAGAAACAGGCAATGAGCAACAGCAACAACGACGCCAGCATGCCCGAGAAGAAAAGACGTTTCCGAAGCGGCGTCGCAGCAAGGTAATAGCCGATGAAAAATCCGGCAAATACAAACGCCGTCACTACGGCAATCCAGGCCCAGCTCTCGTAGTGGTAGAGTCCGGCCAGGTCGGTGGTGATTTTCTCAAACCCTACCTTTGGCTTCTCCCGCACATCGTCGATGGCCAGCTTTCGCGCAAATTCCAGATTGCCCTTGATGTCTTTGTCGTGAGGCGCAAGCACCAATGCTTTCTCGAAGTTATAGATTGAAAGCGCTACTTTGTGTTGTTTGTAATAGGCATTGCCCAGGTTGTAATAGAGTTCAGCCGAGTGCTTCCCGCCCCGAAGGATCCGCTCATAGGTGTCGGCAGCGGCGGCATAATCGCCTTTTTGGTAGTAGGCATTACCGCGCTCGAACGCGCCCTGCGCTGAGGCAAAGACCGACAAAAACAGGAAAAAAACCACCAGTCGTTTCATCTTCTAAC
>DATGXZ010000133.1:0-11202 GCA_035298445.1 Flavobacterium sp. | reverse complement strand
CCCCCGCCGTTAAGCGGGGTTTTTTAGTATGGGTCATGACTGGGCCAATGGCTCATAGGCCGAAACCCGCCGTTCCTCCAGTATCTTTTGGATGGCACGAACCTCGTTGGCATCTGTGTTCCCGATCTGCAGGATTTGTTGCAGCCGTGCCGTATCGACCTGCTCGTACTTAGCGATAAAACGAAGCATTTCGGTGAAATCCTGCGATTCGGAAAGCGCAAGTTCCCGGTTTTTCCGGCGGTCGTCTACCATCCAGGCGAGAAAAAAGGCTAGTGCGAGCGCGAAGGTTGCGGTAGTCATGGCAATGGGAATTATATATAGTCCCGAACGCCCGTCGTATAGGCGATATTGCAACGCTCTGAGGTATTTAGGAAAACTTTAGCGTATCAGGGCTTCAACGCACGCCCCACTCCCAAATGCCAAAGGCAGTTTTTTTGTCGACAGGAAACCCCGCCTGTTTTAATGACAGGAAGATTTGCCCGCGGTGGTGGCTTTCATGTGAGATGAGATAGCCCAGAAATCCGGTTGGATGGGGCTTGAAACCTTTGACGCGCCCTTCCTGTTGGGCCTTTTCCAATAACAGCGCGATGGCATCGGCACTGGCGGTCAACGCCGAAGCGAGAAGTGCTTTCGAGATACCTTCTTTTTCTATCTTCTCTACGTTCGTCAAGGCCTCTGGAAATGCCGATTTTAGCCACATCAGCCGAACGTTGTGGATGTGCGCGAATTGCTCACCTACCGTACGCCCTTTTGATGCGGCAATGGCACCCAAGGCCTCCTCCGGCAGGGCCTCCAGCACGTAGACGTGGATGCGGTTGTGGATATGCCAGGTGTCGATCAGCAAGTCCATCACAAAGTTTCTTTTAACCATTTAAAAAACTCCCGCTGCCACACCATACCGTTTTGTGGCTTCAGCACCCAGTGGTTTTCCTCTGGGAAATACAGGAACCGACTCTTAATGCCCCGCATCTGGGCCGCCTGGAAGGCTTCCTGCGACTGCCCGATCGGCACCCTGAAATCGTTTCCGCCCTGGATGATGAGGATCGGACGGTTCCATTTATCTACATAATTGATGGGGTTGAAGACGGTATAACTCTTTTGCGCCGCGGCATTGTCTTTCTCCCAATAGGCCCCTCCGAAATCCCAGTAATTGAAAAACACTTCTTCCGTCGTCCCGAACATACTCTGTGTATTAAAGACGCCGTCATGCGCGATGAAGGTCTTAAAGCGATTGTTATGGATGCCCGCCAGGTAGAAAACCGAATATCCACCATAACTGGCTCCTACACAGCCCAGGCGTGAGGTGTCGACATACGGCTCTTTCGCGACGTCATCGATGGCGGCAAGGTAGTCCTGCATCACCTGTCCGCCCCAGTCTTTTGAAATTTGTTCGTTCCATTCTACACCATGGCCCGGCATACCACGTCGGTTCGGGGCCACCACGATATAGCCATTCGCCGCCATCAACTGGAAGTTCCAGCGGAAGGAGTAGAACTGGCTGAGGGCACTTTGGGGTCCGCCCTGGCAATACAACAAGGCCGGATATTTCTTCGACGCATCGAAATCAGGTGGCAGGATGACCCACACGAGCATTTTTTTGCCATCAGTGGTCGTCACATACCGCCGTTCGATTTTACTTGTTTTCAGCGTAGCATAGACGTTATCATTGATCTTAGTGAGCTGTTTCCACACCTTCTTCTTAAGGTCAAATGACCAAAGATCAGCTGCATGGTTCATGTCAGTCCGGGTGACGATAATGGCATCCCCCGAGAAGCCTACCAGTCCTGATACGTCAAAATCACCGTTCGTTACCTGCGTAACCCGGATAGCGATTTTGGTTCGTCCGGGAAAATTCACCTCGAACAACTGCAGCGTACCGTCAACCGGTGCCTGAAAATAGATTTTCTTCCCATCGGGCGCCCAAAGAAAACTCTCGACGGTGCCATCCCATGCCGCTGTCAGGTTGTATTCCACGCCATTCGAGCTGACGATGATGTCGTTCTTGTCTGACTCATATCCGTCGCGCTTCATCTGCAGCCACGAAAGATCGCCGGAGGGCGACAGTTGCGGGTTCGTATCGTATCCGGCATTGTCTTCCGAACGGTTGATAGTGTTACCCGTAGCCAGGTCGTATTGGTAAATATCCGTATTGGTTGAAATGGCATACGCCGTTCCCGATTTCTTCTTACAGACATAAAAAATGCTCTTCCCATCCGCCGACCAGATATAGTCTTCCTCCCCGCCAAACGGCTTTTGGGGCGAGTCGAAGCGTTCTCCTTTCAAAAGGTCGATGCCAGTTGCGCCCTCGCGGTTCTCGCGATAAAAGACGTGGTTGTATTTCCCTTCATTCCAGGTGTCCCAATGGCGATAATCGAGTCCGTCATACACCTGCGCATTCGACTTGTCCAGTTCCGGGTAAAAGTCGTGTCCGTGTACGTTATCCAATTTCACCTCTTCGCTATACAGCAGATAACGTCCGTCGGGCGACACATTCCGATCGCGCACCAGCGTTTTCGGATCCGTAATTTCGGTGATGGCTCCACCTGAAACCGGAACGGTGTAGTACTTACTCGTCGATTTGTTGTCGGCGACTGAAGGTGTCGCAACTTTAAATACAACTGTCTTTTTGTCGTTTGACAACCCGACGGGGAAAAGACGGCCGAGTTTCCAGAGTGTTTCAGGGGTCATGACCTGCTGCGCGGCGGCCGGTAAAGACAGGACAAGTGCCATATACAGTATGCTTTTTTTCATGTAGAAGGTGCTTTTCGAGGAGTTAAAAATACACAATAAAACAGAAAAGCCACCCGAAACCGGATGGCCTTTCCTATGTGAGGCAGCGCCTTGCGCTTATTTCTTGATGAAGCGACGGATAGTCGTGGTGCTGTCGGAAATCAATTCGAGGATGTAATTACCGGCTGCTACGCCTACCACACCGATAGAGCCGCCGCTGGCATCGCCTTTGGCTACTTCCTGACCCATCATGTTCAGGATGCGGTAACGGGTGTTGCCTTCCAGTCCTGATACATTCAGTACATCGGAGACCGGGTTTGGATACACGCGGATGTCAGCTTTCGCTGCGACGATTTCCTCATCAGCTCTGGCGGCAGACACGATATTGAGCGTGTAATCTTCTACCTGGCCATACGAAAACGTCTCACAGGCAGTCGGGATCGCGTTGTATTTCATCGAAACACGCATGCGGGTCGTGCCCGTAGCTGCCGTGGTCGGAATGGTAATGCTGCCCGAAACCGGCGTGGTAGTCGATGCCGCACGGGTATACACTGTTTCACCTGCATCCGCAAAGTCGCCATCACGGTTATAGTCGATGAATACCGCATATCCTTCTGCATAGGTCGTGCTGGTCCATTGTGGCGTGATGGTAATGGTGTAGGCCGTTCCTTTGGTCACATTGGTCGACAGCGCGGTGAAGTTCTCATAGCCAGTGGTCGCAGTTGACGGGTTGTTGATGGTGCCAAATACCACTCGTTGGATGCGCTCATCGGCCGTGCTATTTCCTTGTGAGGCACAGTAGGTCGCGGCGGCGGCCAGTGTTGTCACGTTCACGGTGTTACTGGATGCCGACACATTTCCGGCAGCGTCTTTTGCCCTCACAGAGAAGGTATAGGCCGTAGCAGCGGTCAACCCGGTCACGGCATAGGTTGTTGTGGTAACAGTAGCTTTCAGTGTCGTACCCTGATATACATCGTAGCCCGTTACGCCCACGTTATCGGTAGCCGCTGTCCATGCCAGATTCGTGGTGGTCTGCGTAGTTCCCGACGCGGTCAGGTTGGTTGGGGCGCTCGGCGCTGTAGTATCGGCAACGCCGGCCACAATGTTGAGCGTGTAGTCCTCAACCTGTCCGTACGAAAGGGTTTCGCAGGCAGTTGGGATGGCGTTGTATTTCATCGATACGCGCATACGGGTGGTGCCTGTTACCGCCGTTGTAGGGATGGTAAAGGTGCCGCTCACCGGCGTAGTTGTAGAAGCAGCGCGGGTATACACCGTTTCACCCGCATCTGCGAAGTCGCCGTCTTTGTTGTAATCAACGAAAACTGCGTAACCTTCAGAATAGGTGGAGCCTGTCCAAAGCGGTGTCACGGTAATGGTATACGCACTGCCTTTGGTCACCGTTGTCGAAAGGGCCGTGAAGTCTTCATAGCCGGCGGTACTGGTAGACGGATTGTTGATAGTACCGATGGCCACACGTTGGATACGTTCGTCATTGGTATTGCTGCTCGTAGAGGCACAATAGGTAATACCGGCGGCCAGTGTCGTTACACTTACCGCGTTGCTCGCTGTAGAGGCGTTACCCGCTGCGTCTTTCGCAATGACGGTGAACGAATACGTGGTTGATGCGGTAAGTCCGGTAACGGTATAAGTGGTCGTTGACACGGTTGCGATCAATGTAGCTCCCTGGTAGACATCGTATCCTGTGACGCCTACGTTGTCGGTAGCTGCGGTCCAGGTAAGGTTGGTGCTGGTAGCGGTGGTGCCCGATGCGGCTAGGTTGGTCGGAGCTGTTGGCGCTGTGGTATCGGTTGATGCGGCCGTAATGGTAAAGTTGGCGTTCGAAATATCAAAGAAGATGTGGTTCGATCCTTTTACCATGATGCGGTTCGTGCTGCCGACGTTATTCGGTACGGTGATGGCCTGTGTACCATCGTTCGGAGTGGCGGCTAACAGCGTGATCGGATAGGTCAGGCCGCCGTCAGTTGAAAGTAGGATATCCACATTCGCACAGTTGACGCCATTCGCCGTCGTTCCGGCAACGCTCCAGGTAACGGTTTGGGACGATCCCGCCGGCCATGAGATTGCCGTATTCGGTGCTGTAACGGCGAAGGGTCCGGCTGTAGCATTTACTGTCACCACCATATCATCACTGTTGTTCGCCGGTCCGCCTGCACGGTTATCACGCACGGTAAAGCGGAAGTTCAGCGTACGCGCCACAGATGAAAGTGCTTCTACGGTGACCTCGGCTCCGGCTGTTGTAGTAGCGCCGGCAATAGTAGATTGAATTCTTGGGAAGTAACGGCTGGTAGAGCTCGACGGGCTATACGAACGGAAGTTCGGGCCTGTTGTTTTGGTTGCGCTTGGTGCAGCGGATGACGTGCCGTTATTCATTTGCTCCCATATGTAGGTCATCGCATCTCCATTCGCATCGGTAGCGGTTCCGGTCAGTACGAACGGCGTGCTTTTCGGAATCGTATAATCCGCACCGGCGTTGGCGGTTGGAATCGCGTTGCCGGTCGTGGTAGTTGTCTGGCAGGTAGTAGTTTTGATGTAATTGGTTACCTGCTGGATGCTGATGGCATGGAAGTACGGATCAGAATGTGGCTGTACGTCTAGGTTCGTGATACCCGCATATCCCATAATGGTCGACCCCGATCCTGGCTCCATCTGCACACCGGTTCCCTCGTTGCTGTGGGTAAACGTGTGGTTGGCGCCAAATTGGTGGCCCATTTCGTGTGCGACATAGTCGATATCGAAGTTATCGCCCGATGGGATGCCATCGTTCGGCGATGTATATCCACTACCTTTTCCTTCCGGAACGGCCGTTGTAGGGTTCACGCAGACGCAGCCGATACAACCCGCATTACCACCTCCGCCGGTTGCACCAAAAAGGTGTCCGATGTCGTAATTGGCATTGCCGATCACACTGGTCAGTGTGTTTTGCAGTTCGAGATTCCAGGCGCCACCGGCACCCGTTGCGGCTGCAGAATACGGGTCGGTCGATGCATTGGTATAAATGACTGCATCCGTATTGGAAATCAGGTTCATATGTACGCCGAAATCCAATTCGAAAACACCGTTCACCCGCGTCATCGTGTTGTTGATGGCCGCAAGGGCGAGGGCTTTCGTACCGCCAAAATACGCGGTGTATTCGCCTGTTACCGACATCGCCAGGCGATATGTCCGGAGCGCGCCGTCGTCAGCGTTGGGACGAAGCAGCATCGAGTTGCTCATTTGCAGGTCTTTCTTGGCGCTGTCGATGACTTTACAATCAAACGCGTTAAGAGAGGCGGTGCGGTCTTTTTTGCGGTAGACGCTGTAGAGCGTCCCCTCTGTATTATACTTTTCAATGAAGACAGCGGTACGGTCGCCATACATCACCATACTCTGGAAGCCCAGCGGTGACATACTAAACCGAATGGTCGTCGACGGATCTTCGATGCCTTGTCCGGCATAGGACTTAATCTCGGGATAACGGGCCGCGAGTTCGGGGTCCATATTCGAAAGCTCAAAAACACGGAACGATTCGAACTTGCCTTCCGCATTCGGGAATTCCATCACCACCGCCTGGTTGCGGTCTTTGCCGTTGGCTGCTACCAGCGACTGTTTCATCCCCTGCTCGTCAAGGGCATAGAGTTGGGGCTTGGTGAGGTTTGTTTTGTTGGGAAGGACGTGGATGGCACCTCGATGGGGGTTCGATTGCCATAATGCCCGACCGCCCTGCGCCAGCGCCATTCCTGAAAAAGCCAATAGGAACGCGCCAAGTAGTTTGTTTTTCATAAAAGAAGCGATTAGAGTTAGTGGAATTAGTAGGTAATTAACACTTCAAATATAAAATTAATAACAAACCACATTAAGATTTTTCTAACTTTTTTTTTACACATATGTTAGTAATTTAACACAGGATCGACCTTCCAATCAGTCATTACGCGCTATTTTAGCCCGAAAACAAACGCATGAACCTGAGTTTTTGGGAGTGGAAGACTTGGTTTTCCGATGTCGACTATACCATCGTCGGAAGCGGTATTGTCGGACTCCATGCGGCCCTTCGCCTGCGAGAGCGCTTCCCAAATAGCAACATCCTCATATTGGAAAAAGGTGTACTTCCGGAGGGCGCCAGCACGAAGAACGCCGGTTTTGCCTGCTTCGGCAGTCTTTCGGAAATACTGGATGACCTGCGCACGCATTCGGAAGAGGAGGTAATACAGTTGGTGACCAAGCGCTGGCAGGGCCTGCAACTCCTCCGCAAGCGGGTAGGTGACGCGGCCTTGGATTTTCGTCCCTATGGAGGATACGAACTTTTTCTTTCGGAGGACAAGCATTTATACGACGAGTGTTTCGCGCGCATGGCCTACGTGAACGACCTCCTTCGACCTGTTTTCCGAGCCGACGTGTTTTCCCGCGAGGTCGACCGGTTCGGGTTTGGAAATATAAACGAATACACGCTGTTCAATCCTTTCGAGGGTCAATTGGATACAGGCAAGATGATGCAGGCGCTTCTTCGCATGGCCGTTGCCCAGGGGATTCATGTTTTGACATCGGTTGAGGTGCAAAACCATATAGAGCACGCAGATGGGGTGGAAGTCGTGCTTCCGGGCGCCTCGTTTAAAACGCGTAAACTGCTGTACGCCACCAACGGATTCGCCGGTTCTCTTACCGGCGGCGCGGTAAAGCCGGCACGGGCGCAGGTATTGGTGACGACGCCGATTCCCGGTCTTGATATCAGGGGGACCTTCCATTTCGACCGTGGGTATTACTACTTCCGCAATATCGGCGACCGTATCCTTTTCGGCGGAGGACGTCATCTCGATTTCTCAGGGGAAACGACAACGGAAATGGGCCAGACCGAAATCATCCAACAACGGTTGGAACAACTTTTAAAAGATGTAATTTTGCCCGATACGCCGTTCGAAATTGAGCGCCGTTGGAGTGGTATAATGGGATTGGGAGCCGTTAAAAAACCCATTGTCGAAGCCTTGTCATCGCACGTATATTGCGGCGTACGGTTAGGCGGAATGGGAGTGGCAATTGGCAGCCTGATCGGAGAGGAACTCGCAGACCTTGTGTAAATGGGAGTAAAAACGCGAAAGAAAACAAAGAACACGCCGCCCCCAAAACGGGGTTGGTTTCGAACCACCTTGCGGTTTATCGGAAAGGCCGCTCTCTGGTTTTTCATCATAACGATATTCCTGGTCATCCTCTTTAAATGGGTGCCGGTGCCCGCTACGCCGCTCATGGCGATACGAAGTCTGGAGCAACGAGGCCGCGGGGAAAAGATCGTATGCGAACACGACTGGGTACCGATCGAAAAGATTTCCAAAAATATGCAGCGGGCCGTCATTGCCAGCGAAGATGCGAATTTCATGACGCACAGCGGTTTCGATATCGTAGCGATTCAAAAAGCGATGAAAAGCAATGCCAAAGGGAAGAAGCTACGCGGCGGTAGCACCATATCCCAACAAACCGCCAAAAACGTGTTTCTGTGGCAAGGGCGGAGTTACATCCGAAAAGGCCTTGAGGCGTATTTTACGGTTTTGATCGAACTGATCTGGGGTAAAGAGCGCATCATGGAGGTATACCTGAACAGCATCGAAATGGGAGACGGTGTCTACGGTGTAGAGGCTGCGGCCCAACACTGGTATCGAAAGGATGCCGACAAACTCACGCGTCGTGAAGCCGCCGGAATTGCCGCCATACTTCCCAATCCATTGAAATTCAAGGCGTCGGGCTCCTCGTCTTTTATTGAGCGTCGCAAAAGCCGCATCATCAAGCACATGCGCTACGTAGGTAGCCTCGACTATTGATGAAAAAGATACTCGTCGTCTATAGTCTCCTGGTGCCGCTTTTCCTCACTGCGCAGCGCCGCCCGGCAGAAGCGGGTGTCGTCAGCGATAACGACTTATACGTCTCAACCGTCAGTGACAAATACTACACCGCGGGCTTCGAGTTCTTTTACCGCTTTCTCAATAAAGCATCGACTGACGATGTAAAGAAGATAACGGATCTTCGGGTCGGGCAGTATATTTTCAATCCGCGTACCCGACAGGCTGCTGACCCGGCGCGCATCGATCGCCCCTTTGCGGGCTATCTGTTCGCGGAAGTCGGCAAGGGCTATTTCCGGGAACGGTCAGTGTTGAAGTGGTACGGACAATTGGGCGTTGTGGGCCCTAATGCCTTTGCCGATGAAACCCAGAAGGGAATCCATTTTCTATTCGGATACAAACGCGTATACGGATGGGAACACCAAATCCGGAATGCATGGGCCGCACAACTCGGCGGATCGTATGCATACAGGCTATCAACCGGCCCGCGTTTCGATTTCAATTTTCAAGGAGAGGCCTATGCCGGAACGGTGCTTTCAGGCGCCCGCATCGGTTTTCTTTCGCGTATCAGCCTGTGGGGCGAGTTAAAAACACTTTCAACGTCAAATCTTTACGATGGCGCATTGTCGGCAGACCCCGCTTCCTATTCTGATCATGAACTGTACTTTTACATCAGCCCTAACTTCAAATACCAGGGGCATGATGCGACGATCGAAGGCAGTCTTTTTGATAACGACAGTCCGGTGGTGTTTGATGTAAAACCATTCCTTTTCTCGGGAGAAGCCGGGTTTAAGTACAGAAAAAACCGGTGGAGTTTCACGTACGCCTTCCTTTACCACACCAAAGAAGTGCGCAACAGTCCCAACAACATGGGGCACTATTACGGATCGATCGTTATTTCGAAATTCCTTGATTAAGGGAGTTTGGAAAAGCCCATGTTAAATAAGGTAAACGAGATGGCATCCGCGTCTTCGGCGATGGCTTTCGAAACCGATTTACCCGCTCCGTGGCCGGCGTTCGTCTCAATCCGGATCAACACCGGATCGGCGCCCGACTGTTTGGCCTGCAACTCAGCAGCAAACTTAAAGCTATGGGCCGGTACGACGCGGTCATCGTGATCACTGGTGGTCACCATCGTGGCCGGATAGCGTGTGTCTTTCCGCACATTGTGAACGGGTGAGTAATTCCTCAGGTACTCGAACATTTCCTTCGAATCATCTGCAGTGCCATAGTCATAGGCCCATCCGGCTCCGGCGGTAAAACGATGGTAGCGCAGCATATCCAATACGCCCACTGCCGGAAGGGCTACCCTAAAAAGTTCGGGGCGCTGGGTCATCGTCGCACCCACCAAAAGTCCCCCGTTAGAGCCACCTTCGATCGCCAGAAAATCAGAGCTGGTGTAGCGCTCCTTGATGAGGTATTGTGCGGCACCTATAAAGTCGTCAAAGACATTCTGCTTTTGCATCTTGGTTCCCATATCATGCCATCTGCGCCCATATTCCCCACCGCCCCGAAGGTTTGGCACTGCATAAATACCACCCAATTCCATCCAGGTGGCGGCATATACGCTGAATGATGGGGTAAGGCTCACGTCAAAACCGCCGTATCCATATAAAAGGGTCGGGTTCTTGCCGTTGCGCGTCAGTCCTTTTTTGTAGGTAATGATCATCGGAACGCGCGTGCCGTCTTTTGACAGATAAAAAATCTGCTCTGAGGTATAGTCATCCGGGTTAAAGGCAATCGTAGGTTTCCAATACGCGCTGCGTTCACCTGTGGCGATGTCAATCGAATAAATGGAAGAAGGTGTAGTATAGTTGGTAAAACTGAAATACGTCTCCCGATCGGTTTTCTTCCCGCGGAAACCGTTAGCCGTCCCAAGTCCGGGCAGCTTGATTTCATTGACCACCGTACCGTCGTATCGCACCTGTTGCA
The DNA here is from genome assembly GCA_035298445.1 of Flavobacterium sp. GTDB lineage: Bacteria > Bacteroidota > Bacteroidia > Flavobacteriales > Flavobacteriaceae > Flavobacterium. Next base: position 718 of record DATGXZ010000133.1, on the reverse strand, counting down.
CAAACGATACCGCATCCCGCATATAGTGTGCGAAGAAATAGCCGCCACACGCGCTGGCTGTCAACACATTATCCGTTTCTTGAATGATGTCGCGCCAGTCAGACGGATCAAGCGCCCCTATCTTCGCCGCCACCACCCGTTTATTCGGGGCTTTGTGGTTGGTGACAAAGTAAAACACACCGTTTTCATGGTCGAGGAAGTCAATGTCATAGTCAAAACCGGTGTTAACGGCGATGATTTTAGAGGATGTGTTACTGAGGTCTTTGATGTAAAGTTCATTTCCGGATGTAGAGTTTGCCGTAGAGATGATGAGGTAGCGCCCATCTTCCGAGACACTTCCGCCTACATACCGCCGTTTTTCTTCCCCTCCGAAAATCAGGACATCCTTCTTTTGAGGCGTGCCCAATGCGTGGAAATACAGCTTATGTTGGTCGGTTTTGGCAGACAGGACACTTCCTTTCGGGCGGTCGTAGCGTGAATAGAAAATGCCCTCGTTTCCTTTCCAGGAAAGGCCGCTGAACTTGACGTCGACCAACTGCTCATCACGGACCTTTTTCGTAACAGCGTCCATAAAGTACACTTTTACCCAGTCGCTTCCGGCTTCGGAAACGGCGTAGGCCACAAGGCTTCCGTCTTTCGAAAAGGCCAACGCACTCAACGAACTGGTGCCGTCTTTTGCAAAACCATTTGGATCGAGAAAGACCTCTTCTTTGCCGCT
>DATGXZ010000132.1:0-2896 GCA_035298445.1 Flavobacterium sp. | reverse complement strand
AGGGAGTCAGTAGTCAGTAGTTAGTAGTTAGTAGTCAGTAGTTAGTGGTCAGTAGTTGGTGGTTAGAAATTGTGGTTCGTTTGTTCTCGGTGCAGCCCGGATTGGAGCGGAAACCCCGCAAGGCACGGGCCTGATTTTTTGCCGCTGGAGCGGGGCGACCGGAGGAAGCCCAGCGGAGGCGATGCAAAAAACGGGGCCGGGACGCGGAGTTGCAGCGGAAAGCCGGAAATGCTGCCCTAAAAAGCCGTCCAAAAGTACGGATTAATCACCTTTTTTAAAAAATTCCGCTTGAATTTAGTAGGGAGACGGAATATTCGGCTACCTTTGCCGTAATTCAACAATTAATTGCTGCAGCTATGTTTGAATTTCAACAATACCTGGGCTTTCTTGCCTTCCTGACTGTCCTGACCATCGGCTTTTGGCTGATGATTTTCCTGATTACCTTCATCATCCCGTATTGGGTGTATGGCGGTACGATGGAATTGCTCCGCGAGCGCAGGGCGCAGAAGAAAGAAGAGGCCTAATCAGGTACTTAGAAAGAAAAAAGGGACACCGGCCGGCGTCCCTTTTTTTATGTTATTGCTTGACGATCCGGAAGCTCATCGGTTTTCCGTCAAGATCTACCTGGAACACATACGTGCCGGAGGCAAAGCCCGAAAGGTCGACCTGCTCATCGGTGGCATTTGTGGTGCGCTCGAGCAGGCGGCGTCCGTCAATGCCGTACACACGGATGGAACGGAAGGCCCGCGAGGCATGCAGGAATACGCGTCCGTTTGTCGGGTTCGGATTATAGGTAAAATCGATCAGGTCGTTTTGTCCGGTGCTAAGATTCGTGCAGGTAATCTGGGCGTTCCATCCTTCCGCTGAGATATATTGGTCGGAAGTGAAATGGAAGGTCAGCGCGCCGGTGGCATCGGTCGATTCGAAAGGCCCTGCTTCAATGTCGCCGCCCGTGATGCCCATTGGGGTGAGCAGCGGCGCGTTGGTACTGTCGCCGTCGTGGATGTAAAGGAAATCGTATCCGTATTCAATGTCGATCATGGCGAACGTTACCTTGATTTTCGCACCCGGATCGGCCGGTTTGACGACGCGGACCCAGTCTTCCATATCGGTGTAGAAACCGCCGGCACCTCCTGAATCAAGGAAAAGCGTTCCGACGCAGTAATCGGTGTTGGTCGCAAAGATGGTGCCGCGCGCCAGGGAGGTGAGTCCACCACAGATCGGACGGATCAATACCTTATAGTAGGTGTTCGCCAACAAACCCGAGAAAGTGGTCGTGGTGGCATTGTTGACGGTCGTCCAGGTATAGTCGATGAACGGATATAACGCCAAACCCACTTCGTACGCGCCAACCGAGTTCTCATCGTCCCATGAGATGGTTACGGCGTCGTCGGTGATAGTCGAGGCTTTTACATCGTGTACGAGCGAGATACACGTATTGATACAATCCGTGCTGAGACAGGTCGAATTGTTCATACTTTGCTGGATTTGCGCGGCCGGTTGCGGGCCGAATCCGTTCGCGAGGTTGACACCGGCACTGAGTAAGTGGCAATAGCTCATAATGGTGCCGCCCACCTGGTCGGTCGGAACTGCGGCGATAGGGCAGTCGCCCTCGGAAAAGCCCAAATTTGCGGTCGGCCCGCAGCCATCAATCATAGTACCATCGCCGTTCCAGAAACAGGCGTGTGTGTGGGGCGAGCCCAGCAAGTGACCGAACTCGTGCGTGACGACCATGACGCTCCACGAGAAGGTGGGCACGGTTTCAAATTCGAGAAACACGTCGGAATAGCTGAAATTCTGGTCGGAGCATAGTCCGTTGATCGTCGCTGCCACGCCTCCGAGTCCGCCCTCGTCAATGCCGACCAATTGTCCGAGATCGCCGTTAAAGACCGGGCGAAGAGCATGGAACTGATAAAGGTAATCGACGGATGCCGAACCGAAATACGGATCTTGTTCGGTCCAGATATACAGAGACTTGATAACTGTATTGATTTCGTCGTTGGTATAAATCGTCTGGACGTTGTTGTAGAGTGCCAGCATCCAGTTGGTGGTATCGTCGGTGTTCGAGTTGTTCGCCAGGTAGAGGTCGTAGTCGATCTCAAAATACAGGGTAACACAGCGCTCGGTCGTTACCCCGCGTTGGGCAGAAGGCGTTGACGGAACGGCACCTTTGTCAGACGTATGGCATTGGAAGGAATTGGGGATGTTCAGTTTGGCGTCGGAATAGATAATGTAATCAGACGTGTTTCCGGGTATCTGAAGTTTTACCACATTGAGGTTCTGGATGGACGAATCGGAGACGATGCCGCTGAAGCCCGTACGGAAGAAGCTGAAGGCCGCGAGCGATTCGGGGTGGTTTTCCAAAATACCGCGGTAAAACAAGCCCGCCTCGGGTGTGACGAGTGCTCCTTTGTCGGTTTTCACTTCAAAATCAGAAGTCGTTACCTCGACTTTGTACATCAGGATAGAAAGATTCTCATCACCATACGGTATTGACAATCGCAGTACATCCGGACGTGTGGCGAAAAGCGTCGCCATCGAAGAAGGGGTGAGGGTGGCAACCGTTGCGCCACTGACTGCTTTTTGGTAGCGGGTATCCGACGGTTGTGCATTTCGTTGCAGGGGCGCCAGTTCGAAAGGGGTAGCGTCTGCTAACCGTTTGGCGAGGGTTCGGGCAACATTTCCGTGTTGTGCCTGGACGCAGGCCGAAAACAGGAATAACAGGAGTACTAATTTCTTCATAGCAGCTTATTTGCGTCAAAAATACTAAAATACCGACATGCAGACACTTCGATAGATGGAAACTCAGTCGACACGTTGCGTCGCGACCTCATATAGTTCGAGCCCGAAATACCCCACCGACGCATAGATATGGTCAAAGATATCGGCCATGATA
>DATGXZ010000131.1:0-5176 GCA_035298445.1 Flavobacterium sp. | reverse complement strand
GGATCTTGATGTTCCGCACGATCCGGCCGTTGTAGTTTTTATAATCACGCTTTTTCGGCTTCCGGATGGGATTCGAATTCTTGATTTCCGTCGGTTCAAATACCAGTCGGTGCAGAAAGCGCGTGAAACCCCTTCGCTTTGACGCCTTTTCAATTTTCTTGTAAAACGCAGCCGAGTCTTTTGCGGTCGTAGGCGCCTGTCCGGACACGTATGTGGGTGCCAGTGCCAGAAAGAAAAGGAACATCAGGATACGCTGCATTCTTCCAAAAATACATAATTGCCTTTAGTAACGGGGATCCTATTTCTTTGTTGTCTTTTTCGACGATTTCGCAGCCGCTTCTTTCGCTTCTTTTTTGGCGGCTTCTTCTTTTTCGCGTTTTTCCTTCTCTTTTTTCTTGAAGTACCCCCGTAACAGGAAGTTGTGCTTGGCAGCTTCCATGTTTTCCTCGAGTCCTTTACTCGAATTCTTGAGGTTTTCCATGGTTTTGTCGAGGTTTTCGGCAATCTCTTTATCCTGTATCAAACGACCCAGCGTTCCGTCGCCGCGGTTGATTTTCAACAGGATTTCGGCCATTTCCTCTGAAGCCACGGCCGCATTATCGGCGGTAACGCTCAGGCTCCGCATCACGGCATCCATGTCGGTGGGTTCGTTGGAGGCAATGAGCTGGTTCGGTTTGATTTCATGTGTCGAGTTGCCCTGTGACAGCACGAGAACTTTATCGCCGATAATACCTTCAGAGCCGATTCCGGCCCGGGCGTCTTCTTTGATAAAAGATTTAACGTCCTGGCGGATGAGCATGTCGACGCGAACGGTCGTGTCATTCAAAATCCGGATGTTGTCGACCGTCCCGATGTTGATACCCGAAAAACGGACGACGTTGCCCACTTGCAGGCCGCCGACGTTTCGGAAGTTCGCCCGCAACTGGAAGACGGGATTGAAGAGGTTTTTCTGCTTACCTATTAGGAACAAGGCAAGGAAAAAGAGTACGATACCCGTAAAAACGAAGAGGCCGAGGCGTACTTTGAAGGTGGTGCTTTGCGTATTCATGTGGTAGTATTAGGACTTTCGTTTGGAGGTAAAATAAGATTGGATCAGCGGGTCATCCGACGATTCGAACTCGTCGAGGGAGCCTTCTTTATACAGCGTGCCGTCTTTCAGCATCAGGATGCGGTCGGCCACCGTGCGCACACATTCGATATCATGTGTGATGATGATGGAGGAGGTATTGTATTGTTTCTGGACGCTGTTGATCAATTGGCTGATCTCGTCGGATGTAACCGGATCGAGGCCGGTAGTGGGTTCGTCATATAAGATAATCGCCGGATCGACGATCAGTGTCCGTGCCAGTCCGATTCGTTTTCGCATACCGCCCGATAATTCCGAGGGCATCCGGTCGATGGCTTCGGGAAGGCCGACATCGTCGAGTACTTCTTTCACTTTCTGGTCAATTTCGGCCTGGGTCGTTTTGAGTCCGGTGCGGCGGAGTGGAAATTCCAGGTTCTCCCGCACCGTCATCGAATCATACAAAGCGGCACTCTGGAAGAGAAACCCGATACTGCGGCGGACTTCCCCAAGCGCGTCGGCTTTGAGCGAGTTGATTTCCTGGTCAAGGACGGTAATCGTGCCGCTGTCGGCGTCAAGCAAACGCACGATGCATTTGATCAACACCGACTTCCCGGTACCCGATTTCCCCAGTATCACCAGGTTCTCACCCTTTCGCAATTGGAAGGTAACGCCGTCCAGCACGCGGGTGGTGCCAAAACTCTTCCGGAGGTCGCGGACATCGATGACGGGCGTATCAGTGGTCGTCGTTTTCATATCACATCGGTTAGTTGAACAGCAATTAAATCGACGATGATTACCAGCAAAGACGAAAGCACTACGGCAGAATTGGCCGCACGTCCCACACTTTCCGTCCCGCGCCCGGCGTTGTATCCTTTGTAACATCCCACCAAACCGATGACGGCCCCGAAGAAGAATGTCTTGATAAACGCGGGAAGTAAGTCAGAAAAAGCCAACTGTCCGAAAGCCTGGTTCATAAACAAGATGAAACTGGCATCGCCCTTGATATTGGCACCGGCCCAACTGGCCATGATCCCGAGCGCGTCGGCATACAACACCAATAAGGGTAGCATCAGTGTGATGGCCAACACCCGCGGTACGACGAGAAATCGAATGGGATTGGCAGAGGAGACTTCCATCGCATCGATTTGTTCGGTTACGCGCATCGACCCGATTTCGGCTCCCATACTCGACCCGATCTTGCCGGCGCAGATGAGGGCAATCATAACCGGACCCATTTCGCGTATCATCGAAACGGCGACCATACCCGGAAGCATGGTGACCGCCCCAAAATCGACCAACACAGGCCGTGACTGGATGGTCAGCACAAGGCCCACCACAATTCCTGTGACGGAAATAAGTCCGAGCGACTTGTTTCCCACCTCAAAACAGTGGCGGAAGAACTCCTTGAATTCAAATCCCCGATTGAAGGTGTTGGCAATCACGCGTCCGGTGAAAAGCACGCCATCCGCGGTCCCCGCAAGGAATCGCTCAAAGCGGTTTTTTTTGCGGAGGGTCGATTCCGACAGCCGAACAGAACGCGTCCGCACACGTTGGCCCAGGGTAGTTTTGGTGGTCTCCATGTTAGGTCTTTTTGCGTTTTTTAGGTGCGGGTGTCGCTTCCGCGGATACCGTCTCTTTTAGGGGTTCGTCGGGCGCCACATAGGCATAGCGCGGCAGCCGGATGCGGTGCCACTCAAAGGTGCGCGGGATGTCATCTCCCAATAAATAGCCCCAGGGTTCCAGGGGTTGGATGCGGTCGAATACGACTTTCAGGATGGCAATGATCGGAATGGCGAGAAACATCCCGGTCACGCCGGCCAGCATCCCGCCGATGATGATGCCTACAATCGAGGCCAGCGCGTTTACCTGCACCTTCGAACTCACGATCATCGGCACCAGTATGTTGTTATCGACTAACTGCACGATCAGGTTCACAATCACAACGCCGAGAATGATCGAAATATCCGTCGACGCGGTAAGCGAGGCGAAGATGCTCACCAGGCAGGCGACCATGATGCCAATATAAGGAATGAGGTTCAGCAGTCCCGTAAGGACACCCAATAGCAGGGCATATTCGACGCCTACTATATAAAAGCCCAGTGCGGTCAGGAAGGACACGATGAACATCTCGATCGTGAGTCCCATCAGGTAATTCTTAACAGCGAACTTGATTTGTGACATGATGTCTTTCAGGCGTTGGTGCTGCTTCGCATCAACCAGTTTACACAGAAAGGTCATGATATGGGTGCGATAAATCAGTATCAGGAACATGTAAACCGGGATCAGGGTCGCTGTGATGACGGTGTCAGTGGCGGATAACAAGGTAGTCCCGATGAGCGCACGACCTGATTTCATTCCATCTTTGGTAGCGCTGTTGAGGTATTCCTGCTGTTCGGCCATGCTCACGCCGAAATGCTGGTAGATATACTGCTGCAGGTGAAAGATATGGATGGTAAAGTTTCGTTTGATGCGGTCCCAGTCGCTGGCAAAGTCACTTACCTGCCACGATACGAACGACAAGATCCCGCCGAGGATCACAACGAAGAGAAATACCGCCACTATCGATGCCAGGACCTGTGGGAATCGCAGGCGTCGTTCGAGAAAACCGGCAATCGGTCGCACGAGTATGGCGAAAAGACCAGCCATGGCCAGCGGGATAAGTACATCCTGGCCGACATAGGCAATATAAAAAAGGGCGATAAGACTGATGAGCACGCACGCCAACCGAACCGGCGCCGGGAAGTGAAGGGTAGGATTCATTTCATTTTGTTTTGCGTCGGCCGTCAGAAAGCGGTGACGCTACAAAAATGCGATGCTTTAGCAGCTATCGCATTACAGAAATGTGTCCGTGTCTTGTAAGATTTCGGCGTCTAAAAATGCGTGTTCAGGTAGTCATATACGCGGTCAACCGGCAAGCCCATTACGTTTGCGTACGATCCGTCAATACGTTTTACTGCCACCATCCCGATCCAGTCCTGTATACCATAGGAGCCCGCCTTGTCAAAAGGTCGGTAGTGATCGATATAGTATTCGATCTCGTCCCGTGTAAGGGAATTAAAGGTAACGGCCGTGGTTTCGGTAAGCGTCTCATGTCCTGACGGCGTCCGAAACGTTACCGATGTCATCACCTGGTGGGTGCGTCCGGAAAGGGCTTCCAGCATCGCAATCGCATCCTCACGGTCTGTAGGTTTTCCCAACGCCCGGTCTTCCAACCAAACGATGGTATCACTGGTGATCAGGATGTCGTTGTCTCTTAACGCACCAAACGCCTCGCTTTTCAATTCCGAGAGGAAGGTGGTAATGTCCCCCCCCTTTAAATGATCGGGAAAGGACTCGTCCACTTCCTTGACCTCAATTACAAAGTCAAGGCCCAGTTCGCGCAGGAAATGCTGGCGACGCGGTGATCCGGAGGCGAGGATGACCCTATAGCGGCTGAGTTTATCCTTTAGCATTGAAGAGAATATTGAGGGAAACGACACTAATGGAAAGCAGGCCGGCCAGCAGCACGATCTTCAGCGCGGTGGAAAGCGTTCGGAACTCGCCGGGCGATGATGCGCGGAAGATACGCAGTAAAACAAAGAGCAAGGGACCTATGGCGCCCAGAAGAAGGAATCCTGTGACGAACCAAAGCCCGCTGGCGACGAAGTAGGCATAAATGTACCACAATAGCGTCCCGACGGCTAACGCGGTGAGCACGAAAACGATGATTTTGGTAGTGTGCAGGCCGAATGCGATAGGCGCGGTGTTCATGCCGGTTTTGGTATCGCCCTCGACATCCTCCATATCCTTGGTAATCTCCCGCACCAGCGAGATGGCGAAACTGAAAACCGCATAGTCGACGCAGATTTTAGCTACGGTCGCCAGCGAGTCACGTGTTTCAGGTATAATCAGCGGCACAAGATCGAACGCCACCGGCACCAGGACGACGATACCGGTCACCAGGCTCACCAATACGTTCCCAATCAAAAGGCTTTGCTTGAAGCTGGAAGCATAGAGGTAAAGGATGGCAGCCGAGAGGATGAAAATCCCCACAAAGTTGGTGCGCCCCACATAATCGGCCAGGTAATATCCGATGATGGCAGCGGTAATCGTGAAGCCACCATACAAATT
>DATGXZ010000130.1:0-4693 GCA_035298445.1 Flavobacterium sp. | reverse complement strand
GTGGCGAGCAACAACGGGTGGCCGTCGCCCGGGCGTTGGTCAACCGGCCCTCGGTGGTGTTTGCGGATGAACCGTCAGGGAATCTCGACACCGCGTCGGCAGACAACCTGCACCAGTTGTTCTTTTCGTTGCGGGAGGAATTCGGACAGACCTTCGTTATCGTGACACATAACGAAGAACTGGCGGATATGGCCGATCGGAAACTCGTCATGTCAGACGGTCGCCTGCTTTCCTGATGGTACTGATCCTTGTTAGCTGGTGCATCATGGCGGCCTTTTTTGGCGTCTGGGGAACGGCTGTATCGAAGTGGTTATCAGTCTCGCCACCTTCCGGAGGTGTTTTCTTTTTGGGAATGATGACCCAAACGTTAGTGCTGACTATAGTGGTCTTTTTTGCCCCGCTTAACGGGATGATTTTTTTAGCGAATGCGTTACTTACCTCCGTCTTGGCATATACCGTCCGGGATGAGTTGCAAAAGACCGGACGGGAACTGTGGCACAGCTTCCAGAATTTTTCGCATTTCGATAAAGTGCTTTTGGGTTTGGCCACGTTGGCCGCCTTATGGAAGTCGGCGCAACTCCCCTTCCTGATCGACAACGATACGTATTACCTGCAAACGATCAAATGGCTACACGAGCACGGACTCGTAAAAGGACTTGCGAACCTGAACGTCGCCTTCGGACAAACGTCGCCCTGGCAAATCTTACAGGCGGGCTTTGACCTTCCGTTCACAGGCTGGCCCCTCAACGACCTAAACGGGTTGGCGTTTGTGATATTCGTTTTTATTTTACTTGGATTGACAGACAAAGTGTCGAGTCGTTATATATTGTTATTTAGTACATTACTTCTACAATTTGTCACCGCGCCATCTCCGGATCTTCCAGTGATCCTGATACTGGTATTGGCCTTTTTCGCTTATACCGATCGCGCGCCGGGATGGTGGGCCGTTTTGGTCGTGTATGCGATTTTCCTGAAAGTCACTGCCCTTCCATTTGCGTTGCTTTTGGTGGTGGCGTTGCTGAGACGGACCTTACCGCTACGTTTTGCGGTAGGTATTGCCGCACCTTGTGCTGTTGTATGGATCGCGAAGAATATATGGCTGTCAGGGTATCCATTGTTCCCCTCAACAGGGGTCGCATTTGATTTCGATTGGACGGTACCGGAACCCGTAGCCGCTTCGCTTGGCGATATGATCCGGAACCACGAGTTTATGGGGGAAGCGGGCTTTCGGTCGTTCGGATGGCTGGATCGTCTCGATCTGTGGTGGCGGATGGACGGACTTGACCGACTGTTCAATATCGGGATGTTGGCATTGTTCCCGCTCGCGCTTGTCCTAAAAGGTAAAAACAGTTCGTTCCGGCTACTGTGGACGGTATGTTTGTTGCATTTCGGGTTCATCATTGTCGTGTCACCCCAGTACCGGTTTTTCCTGCCAGAATTTGTCTTTTTAGGGACGCTGGTTGCAGCAGAACTCACAGACCGCCTGCGACTTCCCGAACGCCTGCAGCAAACGGTCTTAGTCGGCGCATTGGTACTCCCCTTCGTATTGCCGCTGGCACTGGGCAATCGACCGTTGACCGGAAACGGAAAGATGGCGCTGAACGACAGTTATGCCCTCCGTCTCATTTTGTGGCCTTCCCCGATTACCCGGCTGCCAGATCTGACGTTTGAAACCGAACGGGTGGGAAACCTACGCTACAATACACCGCCCAAAGACGCTTATTTTCACACGACCGGCGACGGACCGCTGCCCTGCACCAACCGACGTATTTTGGAGCGAAACGCCCGCAAATATGGCGTTGTTCCGCAACTCCGTACCGCTAACCCGGGCGATGGCTTTCGCTCACTACCTGCTGATGAATGGGACAAGACGAATTAAAGGAGTTTCTCGACAGTAAGGCGGCCCAATACAACCACCCGGCGTTTATCGAAACCGACCCGATACAGATTCCGCATGGCTTTTCCAAGCGGGAGGATATCGAGATTGCCGCGTTTTTGACTGCGACAATCGCGTGGGGCAACCGCACCAGCATCATCAGCAATGCCCGTAGGATGATGGATTTGATGAGTAATACACCGTATGACTTCGTGGTGTCGCATTCCGAACGCGACCTCGCCGCACTCGACTCGTTTGTGCACCGGACGTTCAATGGCGTCGATTTCCAGGCATTTATCAGAGGACTGCGGCACGTATATGAGACCGCGGGCGGACCTGAGGCGCTGTTGGCCGCGCATCAAACCGCCGACAGCCTGCAACCGGCGCTGCACGCCTTTCGGAAGGTGTTTCTGGAAAAAGCCGACTCGGCCCGCACGGCTAAACACGTGTCGGATCCGATGAAGAATTCGGCTGCCAAACGGCTTAATATGTTTTTGCGGTGGATGGTACGACGCGACACAAAAGGCGTGGATTTTGGACTCTGGACCCAAATTCCGATGTCGGTTTTGTCGTGTCCGCTGGATGTGCACTCGGGCAATGTCGCTCGCAAACTCGGCCTACTATCCCGTTCCCAGAATGATGCCAAAGCGCTGTTCGAACTCGACCAGAACCTGCGTCGCCTCGACCCACACGATCCGGTTAAATATGACTTCGCGCTTTTTGGATTGGGTGCATTTGAGAAGTTCTGATGAAGCCAAAAAAAACCCGACGCAAGGCCGGGTTCATGTCATTTAAAATACTAAGACGTCCTGAAATTGACCATCCAGTTGATGCCAAACCGGTCGGTGAACGATCCGAAATAAGCACCCCAGAACATATCCTGCAATGGCATTGTGATGTTACCGCCGACTGACAACTCGTTGAACAGGCGTTCGGCTTCTTCCTTCGAATCAGGCTCGAGACTAATGTGCATGTTATTGCCTGTTGCAACGGTGAACCCCATTTCATCGGGCGCATCGGTCGCCATCAGTACATGACCACCCAGGATAGGTAGTTCGACGTGCAGCACCATGTTTTTTAGACTTTCGCTCATAGGTGGTTGGTCGGGTGCCTGTGGAGCCTGGGCGAAACGCTGTATGCCGCCGCCGCTGAACTCAGAACGGAACACCGAACGGTAAAACAGGAAGGCTTCTTCCGTGTTGCCCGGAAAGTTAAGGTAGGTTGTCACACGCGCTTGATTGTCAGTGCGGAGTTCGTTGCGCAGACGTCCGCGCGCTTCGATATACTGGTCGAGATTCTCCAATGCCATCGTGTACCCTTCTTTGAAGCCCATGCTGATAACGGCTTCGAGATCGGTTAGTGAGGCATAGGATATAAGCACTTCAACGACCGTATGTTGGTCCGCCTCGCGGAAGGTATTGCGCCAGTTCGACTGCGGAAACTCCGGATTGAGCTTACCGTTTTCGTCAGTGAACCCATCTGCCGCTGTGTAGAACTCCTTTGGCTGGACATCGCCATAATCAGCGCGGCAGTAATGACGGTCGCCGTCGGGTCCGACCATGCAGTAGAACCAGTGCCCACCCGCCCGGAAATCCATTGATAGGGTTTCGGCTTTGTACGGCTTTGGTGCTAGCCATTGGTCGAGGATTTCCGGGTTGGTCCAGGCTTCCCAGACGAGGTCGCGGTTGGCGGCAAATTCGCGTGTGACACGGATGGTGTTGTCGTTTTTGTCGACGGTGAAGTCGAATTGCAAGTGGGCATTCATGGTTTTTCGTTTTTTTTCATATTAGACAATATCGTATCGAGTGCGTCGAAACGCTGTTTCCACAGATCTCGGAACTGGGCGAGCCATTGGTCGACTTCAGCCATTTTATCCGCTTCGAGGCTGTAGTGGATCTCACGCCCTTTCTCTTCCGGACGCACGAGTCCGCATTCCGACAAAATCTTCAAATGCTTTGACACGGCCTGGCGTGTAGAGTGGAAATGTTCGGCGAGGGCATTGGGTGTCATCGACTGGGTAGCGATCAACACCAGGATGGCCCTTCGGGTTGGGTCGGCAATGGCCTGGAAAACGTCTCTTCTCATTGTGCAATCATTTGGTTGCAAATATATGCGCAACCATCCAGTTGCACAAATAAATGATGTAGTTTAACGCGATAACAGGAATTTACTTCAATTAAAAACGCTCATTATCAACACCTTAAAAAATTAGTTCTTTTTTTGTTTGGAAATTCAAAACTTTCCGCAATACCTTTGCGGCACGTTCTTACCCACACATCCTTATCCAGAAAGACCGAGGGACTTGACCCAATGACGTCTTGGCAACCTGCTGAAAAGTAAGGTGCCACATTCAACCCTGCGCCTGGCGCGGGGACAGATAAGCTTAGAATAAGTAGTTATTTTATCTCTTGATATACTGCTCTTCTGAACTTATCGGAAGAGCATTTTTTTTGCCCTTTCGGTATTCCGGATTTGGATATTCACCTGTAATCCAAATATCCCTTATACCATGAAAGAGCACACCCGCATTCTGCACGCCATTCCTGTTGATCCGCTTACCGGTTCGGTTTCGGTCCCGATTTACCAGACTTCTACTTTTGTGCAGGATGCACCCGGCCAACACAAAGGTTTTGACTATGCTCGCAGCAACAATCCGACACGGAAAGTGCTGGAGGACCTCATTGCCCAACTCGAGCATGGCGCCCGCGGCTACGCTTTTGCCAGTGGCCTTGCCGCCATCGATGCGGTGGTCAAACTGCTGAAGTCGGGCGACGAGATCGTGGCGGTCGACGACATTTACGGCGGGGCCTTCCGTTT
>DATGXZ010000129.1:0-8415 GCA_035298445.1 Flavobacterium sp. | reverse complement strand
CGGTTATCCGATTGTAATCAAACCCCTTGACGGTAACCACGGAAAGGGCGCGTCAATCAACGTGACGAACTGGGAAGATGCGAAGGCCGGACTTGAATACGCCAAAAAGTACAGTCGACGGGTCATTGTCGAGAAGTTCATCACAGGTTTCGACTTCCGCGTCCTGGTCATCGACAACAAACTCGTTGCCGCTGCCAAACGCGTGCCGGCACACGTAGTAGGCGACGGGAAAAACGACATTGAAAAACTGATTGCGATTACCAATGAAGACCCACGACGCGGGTACGGACACGAGAACGTCCTGACCGAAATCGAAGTCGACCGCGATACCGAAGACCTGCTCGAAAAACTGGGCTACTCGCTGCAAACCGTGCCCAAAGCCGGTGAAATCGTCTACCTGAAATCGACCGCCAACCTGAGTACGGGTGGCACTTCCGTGGATGTCACCGACCTCATGCACCCAGAGAACATCTTCCTTTGCGAACGAATCTCGCGGGTCATCGGCCTCGACATCTGTGGGATCGATATCATGGCGGAAAACCTCACCCAACCCCTGAAGGAAACAGGAGGCTGTATACTGGAAGTCAATGCGGCACCGGGTTTCCGGATGCACCTCGCCCCATCGGAAGGACTGCCGCGCAACGTGGCCGCACCCGTCATCGATATGCTATATCCACCGGGTAAACCAAGTCGCATCCCGATTATCGCCGTAACCGGAACCAACGGAAAGACCACCACAACCCGCCTACTTGCCCATATCGTCAAAAACAATGGCTATCGCGTAGGGTTTACGACATCAGACGGTATTTACATCCAAAACCACATGATGGAAAAAGGAGATACCACCGGACCTCTGTCAGCGGAGTACATCCTGAAAGACCCAACGGTGGAGTTCGCCGTACTGGAGACCGCACGAGGCGGTATTCTCCGCGCCGGACTCGGGTTCAGTCGTTGCGACATCGGTGTCATTACCAACATACAGGAGGACCATTTGGGTCTCAACGATATCCATACCCTCGAAGACCTCATGCGCGTGAAAGCGACGGTGGTAAAGGCCATCAAGAAAGACGGATGGGCCATCCTCAACGCAGAGGATGACTACTGCATGAAGATTGCGGCCGACCTGAGCTGCAACGTGGCGTATTTCGCTATGGACGAGGATCACCCGGTAGCCAAACGCCTGAGCCGCGAGGGCAAGATCGTAGCCGTATATGAAAACGGCTTCATCACCATTAAAAAAGGGGAATGGAAAATTCGGGTAGAACGGGCCAGTCACGTGCCGCTGACCATGGGAGGCAAAGCCCGTTTCATGATTGCCAACGCGCTGGCAGCCACGCTGGCGTCATATCTGTGGGGCTTTAAGACGGATGATATCAGTCTTTCGCTCCAAACCTTTATCCCAAGTGTCGCACAGACACCGGGCCGTATGAACATTTTCGAGTTCAAACGCTTCAAGGTGATGATCGACTTTGCCCATAATCCGGCTGGTTATCGGGCCGTTGAGGAATTCATGGGCAGTGTGGAAGCCAATCGTAAAATCGGCATCATTGCCGGTGTGGGGGATCGTCGCGACGAAGACATCCGCGACTGCGCCACCATTGCCGCCCGCATGTTCGACCATATCATCATCCGTCAGGAAAAACACCTTCGCGGACGCACGGAAGAGGAAATCAACGGACTCATACTTGAAGGGATAGCGGCAGCGAATAAGTCGGTCACCTACGAAATCATTACCAAGGAAGTCGAAGCAATACGACATGCGATCAATTCTGCTACCGACGGCACCTTTATCGTCGCGCTAAGCGATGTGGTAGCCAATGCAATTGAAATCGTACAGGAGTACCTCGACAAAGAAAACGAAGACGGCACGATGTAAAACAAAGCCGGCCTCAGGGTCGGCTTTTTCTTTTCCGCTTACTACGGGTTGCCAAAAACGCGAGGACAGCGAGCACAAAAAAAGGCAAAGGCGACAATGCCATCCGCACATTTCCCGCCAGGACGCCCGGTAAGAAAACAAGCAGCAACAGCAAGAATAACGGAGCGATACCTGTGAGCAGCAGCCACCGTCGTGGCACAAAAACCGCCGCGAACAACAGCGCTTGTCCCAGAAGTGGCAAGACCACGGCCGGATGAAGAAACGTGCCGTCGCCCGCCCCGCCTGTCAATAAATAAAACTCCATTGCAAAAAGGCATTGGGAATGCGCACCCCACTCCAGCCACGCGAGGCCGGAGGTGAGAAGCAGCCCTGCGGCAAAAATCCGGATCTTTCGGTTTTCTGATGTCATAACGCGTCATCTATACAAACAAAGGTATAAGATGACAACGAGATAGATTCCTGATTTTCATCAGGTAGCGGTACTCCAGAATACGACATTGTAAATTTTAACATTTGGACAGGTAGGGTTTTTTTATTGGCTATTGTTTAACGTATTGACGTCAATACGTTAGGAGTGTACCCGATTTTCAAACTCTAAAACTTTCGTTAACAGCACGTTAATTGGCAGTTTCGATTATCTCGCACGGTTCTAACTTTAGGCTCTTAATTATTTTACTTTTCTTATGAAAAAAATTACTTTTCTGTTGCTTACCCTCGGCATGTCGGCCTTAGCGTCGGCGCAATGCCTGAGTGGTGTCCCTTATCCGGACGAAACAGCTGTACCAGATTGTAACGGCATTTCCCCAACCGATCTTTCGTTTGGTTACGGATATGCCGGTGAGTACTCCCTGGTAACGCTTACTGAAGGTGAAACGTACACCTTCTCAAGTTCTATTGACACCGACTACATCACCATCTCGAATGAAGATGGCAGTACGGCTGTCGTATTTGGCGTAGGTCCCCTTACCTGGACCGCCGATGCCTCTGGCGATTATCGTTTTTACACCCATACCGACGACGCGTGCGGGGAAGAGGAAGAAATCCGCTCTCGCTACGTGTTGTGCGGAACACCACCTCCACCCCCTGCGAACGACGATTGCGCCAGCGCAATTTCGATTCCGGCGGGCGACTCCTATTCGTATGACCAAACCGACGGCGGGGGCAGCACCAACAACGATGGCTACCTCCTGACTTGTTCTGACAATGGACAGAATGATGGTACATGGTTTAGTTTTGAAGGAGACGGAAACGAGGTCTCCATTACAATTACCCCGGATGAAGATTTTGACCCACAACTTGCTGTTTTCAGCGGCTCGTGCGGTACCTTCGAGTGTGTAGACACTATCGACGAAGGCTTCCCAGGGGATGAAGAAGAACTCGAATTTGTTACGGAAGTAGGCGTCACCTATTATATAAACGTAGGTTATTTTGACGATGCCGAAGACCAGCCGGAAGGTAATTTTAACCTAAGCATGTCACGTCAGGCACCTGAAGCGGTTCCGGCCAACGATGCCTGCGCAGGCGCCATTGCCATTCCAACCGAGGAAACGTACAGCTACGAGCAAACCGATGGCGACGGAGCAACCAACAACGATGGGTTTATCACAACGTGCTCGAACGGTATGAACGACGGACTATGGTTCTCGTTCGAGGGCGACGGCAGCGCGATTGAAATCACCGTAACGCCATCTGCCGGCACGGATTTCGATTCACAAATTGGTGTTTACAGTGGCAGCTGCGACGCGGCGACCTGTGTTGGCACCGTGGATGACACCTTTGAAGGCGAAGTTGAAACCATCAGCTTATTGACGACTGAAGTAGGCGTAACGTATTACATCAACGTAGCAGACTATTCTGGTTTTTCTGATAACGACGAAGGTCCGTTCACTATTGAAGTAACGCGTTCTGCCGCCGTTGGTGTTCCAGACAACGATGCCTGCGACGGTGCGTATGTCATCCCAACCCAAATGGACGAATTCACATATGAGCAAACAGATGGAGTTGGTGCTACCAACAACGACGGTTTCCTCGAAACATGTGAAGAAAACGGTCAAAACGATGGACTTTGGTTTACGTTCACCGGAGACGGTAACCACGTAAACATCGCGGTAGATCCGGCTGCCGGATTTGACCCACAGGTAACGGTATTGAGCGGATCATGTGGCACTTTTACCTGCGTAACTACTATTGACAACGCGGGTACCGGAGACGTAGAGAACTTATCAGTACTCAATTCAGAAGTGGGAACCACCTATTTCATCAACGTGGGCCACTACAGCGGATTCACCGATAATCCGGAAGGTAACTTTACTATTTCCGTAACACGTGAAACACCTCCTGCAGCACTACCCGACTGTGCAGCTAACCCAACACCGGTCGATGGTGCTGTAGATGTACCAACCGGAGTCGTAACCTTCAGTTGGGACGCACCTACCACAGGTGGTCCGGTAGATGGCTACAAAATATACGGTGGTATAAACCAGCCGCTCACAGAGGACGATTTGATCGACACCGTTACCGAAACGTCTATCGACCTTACTATCACAGGATTTAGCACGACCTTCTTCTGGAAAGTCGTTCCGACCAATACCCTGGGCGACGCCGAAGGATGTGCCGAGTGGACCTTTACTACGGTAGCGCCACCACCACCGCCTGCGAATGACGCCTGTGCCGATGCTATCGCCATCACCACTTTACCGTATTCAAACTCGTCTGACGACAGCGGTGCCACCAACAACGATGGCTTCCTGACAGGTTGTGCGCCGGGCCAGAACGACGGTACCTGGTATACAGTCGTGGGCGACGGAGGTGACATCACCATTGCAGCCACATCTGATATCGACGGCGAACTGGGAGTGTTTACAGGAGACTGTGGCGCCCTTACCTGCGTTGGAAGTGTTGACGAAGGTTTGGCAGGCGACACGGAAACCTTCATCATCGAAGGCTCACAAGAAGGAACTGTATACTACATCAACTTTGGTTACTATGCCAGCGGCACCGACGAAGCAGAAGGCCAACTTGATATTGAAGTATCTTCTTCACTTAGCGTAAACGACAACGACCTAAGCTCGCTGAAAGCATATCCAAACCCAGTAACTTCAGTGTTGAACCTAGACTATATCCGTAACATCGAATCGGTCGCGGTAAGCAACCTTTTGGGGCAACAGGTACTCACCCAATCGGTGAACAGTGCCAATGCCCGTATCGACATGACGCCGCTCTCAGCCGGCACCTATCTCGTGAAAATCATCGCAGATGGCGTGGCCCGTACCCTGAAAGTGGTCAAGCAATAAGGTACTACGAGACTATACATAGGATTTTTTGTTTGAGAAGACTGCGGGCCACGGCTCGCAGTTTTTTTTTGCAGTCACCCGATCGAAGCAACAACCCTAATACCGTATTTTTGAAGTAAAAGCCCATGAGAATGGAAACAAGCCCCACTCCCCTTCGGGTAATGAAATCGTATAAGGCGCAATACCTCGATCCAATCATACTGCAACAAGGTGATTATGTGCGGCTCGGCGAAGAGGAAACCGATCCGAACTGGAAAGGATGGATATGGGCAGAGAATGCAACACACAAAGGTTGGATCCCGATGCAGATACTGGATATTAACCCAGATCGAACCACGGGCCTTGTATTGCAGCCTTATTCAGCCAAAGAACTGGATGTGTTGGAAGGAGCGTACATACAACCGCTGCAAACGCTTAACGGCTGGACCTGGGCACAGCACCTCGCAACAGGTGAGGAAGGTTGGATCCCGAATGAAATCCTACCGATGAGCTAAACCTTTAGGGCTTGCGAAGTATCGTAATTTTACTCCGTTTTCCCTTTTTAAGATTGGTCACGGTCTCAATTTCTTTCTCAGAATCGCGCACAATGAGAAAGGCCGTATTAGGTGGCGCGCCGCCTTCGTTTTCCGCGATAATCTCGATCTCGGTTTCATCCGTCTTTATGGGAATCTGAATTTTACGGTGGTCGCGCGACACGGTGTAATCGTCGAGATAGATCTTTTTATTGGCCCGGATGGTGATGCGATCGCCGTCTTCCCTCCCGGCATCGTAAATTTCGATCTCGATAAACGGGTCTTTGGTGAAAAGGCTCATATTCTGGCTTTCCCGCATGACGTTCATGCTGAGTGTATCCACACTTTTCTGTACGCTGACCCTTGCCTTTTGCTCTTTGCTGATTTTCTTGGTTTTTTGGATCATGCGATCCGCAGTTACCGCACGCTTCTTGATTTTTTCATAGCTCGTCATGGCAAGTTCCCCATCGATACACGAACTGCCATCCGAGTAAACACCCTTGAACTGCCCCTTTAACGATTTGGCATTCTTCAGTTTCGACAGCTTTCCGCTAAAGGTAACAAAGCAAAAATCGTAACGGTTTACCTGTGATTTCGTATAGACGATACCACTCTCCTTAAAACGGATTACGCCTTTCTTTTTATCGTATGAGCCCGTTATCTTCGACTTTGTTTCATGGGGTCCGCCG
Organism: Flavobacterium sp.; assembly: GCA_035298445.1. Taxonomy (GTDB): domain Bacteria; phylum Bacteroidota; class Bacteroidia; order Flavobacteriales; family Flavobacteriaceae; genus Flavobacterium. The sequence continues at coordinate 2,045 of DATGXZ010000129.1, read as the reverse complement.
AAATCGGTCACCGAAAACCCCGTCACTACGCCGTTAGTCTCCTCAAATAATATCCGATAACTGATGAAGGAACTGTCATTTAGCTTCAGCGCACCAATGAATTGATTTTCAGACTGTGAAAAAGAATAGTTAAAAAAAAAAGAAAGAAGTAGGGTGACCGCTATGCGCTGTTTCAACTTTTTGTGTATTTTGGACGACAAATTAAAACCAAATACTTATGAAAATCAAATTTATTTTGTCGCTGCTTGCGTTGGTTTTTGCAACGTCTTTCAGCTATGCTTCCTTCCCAGTGGAGCGTACGGTTCCTGCTACCGTAACCAATGTTGAGTCTTCTAAAGAAGTGAAGAAGAACGTGGTTACATCACCAGCTGCCGCAAGTGCCGAGAAAAGCCAGGGTATCGCATTCCTGTTCTGGTTCATCCTTGGATGGCCGTTCGCTGCGCACCGTTGGTACCTGGGCAGCCCATGGTATTGGAACGTGCTGTTCATCATCACTATCGGTGGTCTGGGTATCTGGGCAATCGTAGACGTGATCGGCATCCTTACCGGAAGCTACGAGCCAAAAGATGGCAGCTACAAAGATTCTTTCTTTTAGTAGATAGCAACAAAAGAGGAAATAAAGGGAGGCTGCGGTCTCCCTTTTTTTATGCCCGTTTTTTCTGGAATGCATCACGGGGTGTTCCGTCCGAGACATAGATGGTGCCGCAATACCGGAAGCCTTCCTTTTGGAGAAAGCGGTGCATCGGCACATTATCGCGATGGGTATCGACCCGAAGGTTTCCGATGCGCGAAAAAGCGAACGAAAAGGCCGCCTGCGCCACACCCCGAACCAAACGCGCCGAGGCCAGTCGGTGGATGACACCATACGGTGCGTCATCCAGCCAGGCGCCCTCGATATGACGGTAATTCGGATCAGGGTCCTCTCCTATCATCAAACAGAAATAACCAACCGATTCTTCCCCTTCTCCACACATAAAACCACAATGCGATTGGATATCCTGCAGGATAATGTCTGATGAGGGATACCCGTTCGTCCATTGCGTAAGATTGCCCGTCGCCCGCATGATCGCGCGCGCCTCGTCCAGTATCTCCATGATACGGGCCAGGTCGTCGGTGGTGGCAAAACGTATTGTCATCCTCCAAAAATACGCTATTCCCCATTTCCGTCAGCGTCGTCGGTTTTTCTATCTTTGGGGACGCCATCGCACTTGTGCTTCGGCCCAATATGACACCTATGAAAAAAATCTTCCTTTGGATGTTGCTCGGCGCCACCGCGATAACATCCGCCCAAAAAAAGAAACTCACCCTCGAAGAAAGCGTCTTGCAGCAAAACCGGCAGTTCCGTGCCGATATGATGACTGGCTTCCAGTGGATCCCAGACACAGACCGGTACATATACACGACCGACGGAGGCCGTAAGATCATGAGCGCCTCCGCCAAAGACCGGGTAGCATCGGAATGGCTGACACTCGATGACGTCAACAAAGCACTGGGCGAAAAAGCGAACAGTTTCAACGGAATCGTGTTTCGGGATGCCTCGACGTTCATCATTACGGCCGGTGGTGATCTCTATACCTATTCCGTCGCGACGAAAACCGGTCGCCGTCTGCTTGACCTGAACGATGAAATGGAGTCGACGACGCCATCACCCGATTACACCAGGGTCGCCTATACACAGAAAAACAACCTGTTCTATGCAGATGCAGCAGGCAAAAGCACGGCCGTTACGAACGAGAAAGAAGGCATCGTATCAGGGCAGACCATTTCGCGGAACGAATTCGGTATCGAAGGCGGCATTTTCTGGTCTCCGAAATCGACCTACCTCGCCTTTTACCAAAAAGACGAAACCGGGGTAGCCGATTATCCGCTGCTTGACATCAATGAGACGCCAGGCAAATTGGTATCCATCAAGTATCCGATGATTGGACAAACGAGTGAAAAAGTACGCGTGGGCATCCACCACCTGGCGTCGGGAAAAACCATTTACATTTCTCCCCGGGGTGCGGCCGACGATTATATGACCAACCTGTCGTGGACGCCCGATG
>DATGXZ010000128.1:0-4860 GCA_035298445.1 Flavobacterium sp. | reverse complement strand
TTCTCTCGTATATGCCATCAGAACCAATCACAAAATGGCATGAATATGAAACGTCGCATCCGTTCCGGCCTACTGGCCTTGCTGGCCGTATTCTTTTTCCTTTTCGCGGCCCTCATCATCCACATTGCCACCGCTCCTTCTTTGGAGGTTGACAATGCGACCCTGCAAATCGCCCGCATTGACTTCCACCAACCCCTGACGCCCGAAAAAGCGAAAGAACTGCACCGCCAAATGCGTGCCATCAAAGGCGTTACGCATGACAAGTTCTTTGCTGACAAAGGTGTGTTGGTCTATTGGCTTGATAATCGGGTTACCGATTCACAGCGCGTGTTCGAGCAGTTGATGGCAAAAGGCGACTATGATGCAGAGCGTTTTGTCGTGCCCCAGCATCTTGCGCAACAGCGTGTATGTCCTGCTATGGACCCTAATAGCTTCAAGTATCGTTTTTCCGTTGCCGTGCAACGACTATTCCGTTAATTCTTAAAACCACCCTATCATGAAACGAATCCCTATCCTGGCTTTTTCAGCCCTGAGCATTCTGGCAGGCGCCTTCGCCGTGTCGTGCAGCGATGACGACGACAACAACTCGCCTGAGCCGTCCTTGTATACCCGCCTTGGCGGAACGACAATGGTGGCCGACCCTAACAATCCAGGTCAAATGATCGAGCAAGGCCGACTGAGCTATCGTTCGGTTGTCGACTCGACTATCACCCTGATCGTAGCCGACATTACGGCCGGCAACCAGGGAAACTTCAGCGCCCATTTCGCGCCACTGTTGGCCGAGGTCGGGGCCGGAAACACCACCAATCTTTCCCTTTTAAGCAGAAACCTCACCGATTTTTTCTCGGCTAATACGGGTGGTGGCGCGACCAACACCTATACAGGTATGAACATGGCAGACGCGCACAACCCGGCATTGAACCCGCGAATGGGCGTGAAAGCTACCGATGCCGATTACACCCGTTTTGAAGGGTTTGTCGGACAGGCAGCCGGTTTGAATGGTGTAACCGACCAAGCCATCATCGGTGATGTGGTAGAGGTACTCGAATCGTTGCGTGACCCGATTGTTCAGGCGCCGTAACCCTTTTTGTCCAACGTACATCCTATGTGTAGGAAGAGGCTGTCTCGCAAGAGCGGCCTTTTCTGTTTTTGAAGGAAATAGGATTACACGAGTTTACGCAGGTTCTCAAGCATATCGGCAGTCATCGTATCAAGATCGAAACGATGTTGCCAGCCCCAATCCTGGCGGGCGGCACTGTCGTCGATACTGGCGGGCCAGCTATCCGCGATTTGTTGGCGGAAATCCGGTTTGTAGGAGATGGTGAAGGAAGGAATGTGGGCGCGGATGGCATCGGCGATTTCGCGTGGTGTAAAACTGATCGCCGAAAGGTTGTAGGATCCGTGCTCACGGATTTGGTCGGCAGGTGCGCGCATGATATCGATCGTCGCCCGGATGGCGTCGTCCATATACATCATCGGGAGTTCGGTGTCTTCCGAGAGAAAACATTCATACGTGCCGTCTGACAGCGCCTTGTGAAAGATATCGACAGCATAATCCGTAGTGCCTCCTCCCGGAGGCGTTGACCAGCTTATGAGTCCGGGATAACGGATACTGCGAACGTCCACACCAAAAATGCGGTGGTAGTATTCACACCAGCGTTCGCCTGCCTGTTTGCTTATGCCATAAACGGTAGTGGGTTCCATCGTAGTATGCTGGGGCGTCTGGTGGCGCGGGGTTGTCGGGCCGAACACCGCGATACTGGAAGGCCAGAATATCTTCTTGATCTTCTTCGCTTTTGCGAGGTTCAACACGTGGAACAAGGAATTCATATTCAGGTCCCAGGCAAAGGCGGGATTTTTCTCAGCAGTTGCCGACAGCAAAGCGGCCATCAGGTAGACCTCATCGATCTGGTGTTGCTCGACCAAATGCTCAACTTGATTGAAATCGAGGGCATTTACGACTTCAAACGGTCCGGAATTGACGACATCGACGTTCAGTTTCCGGATGTCAGAAGCGACTACGTTTTCCGTGCCGTATACGCCTCGCAATTTCTTAGTGAGTTCCGTGCCTATTTGTCCGCACGCACCGATGATGAGGATTTTGGTAGCCATAGTAGTGTTGGTTTGCGTCACAAATATACGTTTTCGCAGGTAGTGTGCCTCCGCGTTAACAAATCTGCAAAACAGCCGTGCAAAAGCCAAACTTTTTTTAATTTTAATCGACGGCATCGTCCTTGTGACGGAACCGCGTATTTTTGCCCGAACCATTTTCACCATGCGCTACCTTTTGCCGGTTTTATCGTTGTTTGTGTTGCTGACCGTTTCCTGCAAAGAGGATGACAGCCAGCAGCTTGCGTCGCGTGCGCGCGACTTGAAGAAGAAGGAAGCCGTTTTTGCGAGCCTCCAGAAAAACTGGGTATTTCAGGCGCCGGCCCTGAACGCGCAAACGCAGGAAGCGGCCCGTGACTGGCAGGTATGGCGGCAGTTTCAGGCGGAACTTCGTCAAAAACCACAGAGTTCGGTGGATGCCTTCCGCAAAAAAGCAAAAACCCTGACCCAGCGCGTGAGAGCGTTATCCATGGGCGTTCCCATTGTGTTTGATAAACCGGAAATACGTGCGCGCATCACGGCCCTGACGGTAACGATCCAATCGCTTGACCTTTACGTCAACCTCGACGATATTCCGATTGAGAAAGTCATTGCCTGTATTCGCGAGATCAATCTCACCCTCGGCTCGATGACGACGCAGATGGAGGAAATCATAGCACGCGGCAATGTGCGTCTTGAGAAGGGGGAATCGGATATGCTGCGGATGTTAGACACGACACGGGCTATCCCGTCTTCGCCCAAACCTAAAAAACTTGAGCTTCAATAATCTACTGTCGAAATACGCCGAGTCGACCGGTGTCATCGAAGCCGCTTCCGCCCTGGCGCGACGCGATTCGAAGTCGCTGTTGAAAGGCCTGTCGGGCTCATCGCTTTCCTTTGTCATCAAAGCATTGTTCGACAAGGCCGAAGCGCCCTTCCTATTGGTGCTTGACGACAAGGAAGCGGCCGCGTACCACCTTAACGATCTCGAGTACCTGATTAACAAAGAGGACGTATTGTTCTATCCGGGCTCATACCGAAACCCCTACCAAATCGAAGAAACCGATAACGCCAGCGTATTACTTCGGGCAGAGGTATTGAACCGCATCCCTTCCCGCAAAAAACCGGCGCTCATCGTGACCTATCCCGAAGCCCTTTTCGAAAAGGTCGTCACCAAGAAAGACCTCGAGAAAAACACGCTGAAGATTGCGGTGGGTGACCAGGTAACGCTTGACTTCATCAACGAAGTGCTTTTCGAATACGAGTTCCGTCGGGTAGATTTCATCAGTGAACCCGGTGAATTCTCGGTGCGTGGGGGTATCCTTGACGTTTTTTCCTTCTCCAACGACAATCCGTATCGCATCGAATTCTTCGGAAACGAGGTCGACAGCATCCGGACATTCGATGTTGAGACCCAGCTTTCGATTGAGCGACAGAAGAAAATAGCGATCATCCCGAATGTCGAGAATAAGTTCTTTGAGGAACACCGTGAGAGTTTTTTGGATTACATCTCACCCAAATCGGTCCTTTTCCTGCATAATACAGAGGTCATCCTCGGAAAACTCGACCGGCTGTATGAAAAGGCCGAGGTAAACTTTGCCAAATTGGGCACGGAAGTACGCCATGCCACTCCGGATCGTCTCTTTCTTAACCGGCACGCCTTCCTCGAACGCGCCCGCCATCTCACGGTAGCAGAGATTGGTTCCCGACCTTTTTTCGAGGTAGAAACCACGGTCGCCTTCCATACAAAACCACAACCGTCCTTCAACAAACAATTTGACCTGTTGTTGGATAACCTGGAAGAAAACCGCTCGAACGGCTTCCGGAATTACCTTTTCTGCACGAATGACCAGCAGGCCCGTCGCTTTTCCGACATCTTTGAGAGCCTTGAGGAAGAAGATCCCGAACACATCCGGAAACAATACGAAACGGTAGTGATGCCGCTATTCCAGGGGTTTCTCGACGACGACCTCCGGATAGCCTGCTACACCGACCACCAGATTTTTGAACGATACCACAAGTTCAGCATCCGGAACGGTTATTCGAAGAAACAGACCATTACGCTCAAAGAACTCAATCAGTTGTCGGTGGGGGATTATGTGACCCACATCGATCATGGAATCGGGAAGTTCGGTGGGCTTCAGAAAATACAGGTGGAAGGCAAAACCCAGGAAGCCATTAAACTGGTGTATGCCGACAATGATATCGTGTATGTGAGCATTCACTCGTTGCACAAAATCGCGAAGTACAACGGAAAGGACGGCGCGCCACCGAAAATATACAAACTGGGGTCGAGCGCGTGGAAAGCCCTGAAGCAGAAGACCAAAGCGCGCGTTAAGCATATCGCTTTCAACCTCATCCAGTTGTATGCCAAGCGGCGTCTGGAAAAAGGATTTGCCTTCAAGCCGGACTCGTACCTGCAGCTCGAACTGGAAAGCTCGTTCATTTACGAAGATACGCCCGACCAGGTCAAAGCCACGGCAGAGGTCAAGGCCGATATGGAGAACGAACGCCCGATGGACCGCCTCGTGTGTGGGGATGTAGGCTTTGGAAAAACCGAGGTCGCGATCCGGGCGGCGTTCAAAGCCGTCGATAATGGGAAACAGGTGGCGGTGTTGGTGCCAACGACCATCCTGGCCTACCAACACTTCCGGACGTTTTCGGAACGATTAAAAGACATGCCGGTTACCATCAACTACCTCAACCGGTTCCGTTCGGCCAAGCAAAAGACCGAAATCCTCAAAGACCTGCAGAGCGGCGCGCTGGATATCG
>DATGXZ010000127.1:0-5345 GCA_035298445.1 Flavobacterium sp. | reverse complement strand
CTACAAAACCTCGCAAGCGTTGGCCATCGCCGACGAGCAGGGTCTTGACCTCGTCGAGATCTCGCCGAACGCCGAACCACCGGTATGTAAAATAATGGACTACAAGAAGTTTCTTTACGAACAAAAGAAACGCGACAAAGCACTGAAAGCGAAGTCGGCCCAGGTAGTCATCAAAGAAATTCGTTTCGGCCCACAGACCGACGAGCACGATTACGAATTCAAAAAGAAGAATGCCGAGAAGTTCCTGAAAGAAGGCTCCAAGCTCAAAGCATTCGTCTTTTTTAAAGGACGGTCGATCATCTATAAGGAACAGGGACAAATCCTCCTCCTTCGCCTGGCGCAAGACCTCGAAGAATTCGGAAAAGTCGAGTCAATGCCGGTACTGGAAGGAAAACGGATGATCATGTTCATCGCGCCGAAAAAGAAGCCGGTCAAGTAAGGAGAAGTTGAAAGTCGAAAGTCAAAAGTCGAAAGTGGGAAGAGGTTGAAACAAACGACGACTTTAGACTTCAGACTTTAGACTCCAGACTAAAAAAAGAGTAAGTCGAACCACAATAAGTTAGGAATTATGCCTAAAATGAAAACCAAATCCAGCGCCAAGAAACGCTTTAAAGTGACGGGCTCTGGTAAAATCAAGAGGAAGCACGCTTTCAAGAGCCACATCCTCACCAAGAAATCGAAGAAACGCAAACTGGCGTTGACGCATTCCGCACTGGTTCACCAGTCTGACGTGAAGAGCGTAAAAGAGCAACTTAGAATTATCTAAGAGGTTTTAGTTTTTGGAGATTGGTTTTCGGATATATATCCAGCTACCAAACACCAAACGCCCACAACCACGCTCACAGGTTTAACATTTAATAACCCTGTTGTCAGGCTTCAAAGACCGAAAGGCGCCTGCAGCAAAAAAAAGTAAAGTATGCCAAGATCAGTAAACTCAGTTGCCAAAAGGGCACGTAGAAAAAAAGTATTGAAGCAAGCCAAAGGTTTCTTTGGACGTCGTAAAAACGTTTGGACAGTAGCGAAAAACGCCGTTGAAAAAGCGATGCAGTATGCATACCGCGACCGCAAGGCGAAAAAACGTAACTTCCGTGCATTGTGGATCCAGCGTATCAACGCAGGTGCCCGCCTGGAAGGAATGTCCTACTCAAAATTCATCGGAGCAGTAAAGAAAAACGGTATCGAACTGAACCGTAAAGTACTCGCTGACCTAGCGATGAACCATCCGGAGGCTTTCAAAGCCATCGTGAAAAAAGTAAAATAAACGTTTTTATAAACCGGAACGACTTACTAAAAAAACCCGCTTTCACGAGCGGGTTTTTTAATGGGAAAAATTCATCATCCTGCCGTGAAATCTTCCCCACGTCCCATCTCCCGAACTTCCGAACTTCAAAACTTCCGATCTTCCCTATGGCGTGCCCCTTCGGCATCCAACCAGTACCATCCGGAAGGCCCTTAGCCTGCCGAAGGGTCGGGCTCTCCGCACTCGCTTTTTTGCTTCGTTCCTCCGCAAAAAGAGCTCAGACAATGCGCCGATCCCTCACGCGAACCATCCCTGATACGACGTTACGTCCATAAATACGGGTTGTTAAACTTTTCCGTAAACGCATTCTAATAAGCGGATTTTCCTTTTATCTATGCGAAAACAAAACACCATGGGAAAAATCTACGCGCTTTTTCTGGCGGTGCTATTCGCCTGCACTTCCCTTGCCAAAACTCCGATTTCAGACGAACAACGACTTTTCGCCACAGCGAAAGTCTGGGGCTTCCTAAAATACTACCATCCCCAGGTCGCCAAAGGCAAATTCGACTGGGATCAGGAGCTATTCGATTTCCTCGACAAGACAAGAAACGTGACCACAAACGACGAACTTTCCAACCACTTCATCACGTGGATCGCAAGTCTGGGCACGGTGAAGCCCCGCCACAGTAGCGAAAAACCAGACAAAACAATTTACTTCGATCGCAATTTAGACCTTGGCTGGAGAAACAATACGGTATTGTTCTCACCCGAACTAGCGGCACAGCTGCAATACATTGAACAAAGCCGGCATCGCGGCAAATCGTACTACGCCTCAACACATAGCCCAACCGGAAACTTTAATCCGCTGCATGAAAAAGAATACAAAGATGCCAACTGGAAAGATGTCAGGATACGCCTCCTCTCGTTGTTCCGCTATTGGAACCAGGTCGAATATTTCTTTCCCTACAAATACATGACCGACCAGAAATGGGACGATGTGCTGTGGGAAATGATCCCGGCCTTCCGCGATGCGTCAACCGAGCTCGAATACCATCAGTCGATGCTGCGGCTCGTAGTGAAGGTTGACGATACGCATGCTATGTTCTTCTCTAATGTAACCAACGCGAACTTCGGATATTACTGGGCACCCGTAGAATATAAGTTTGTCGAAAACAAAGCCATCATTACCCGATTCTTTGACGCCGACCTGGCTAAGGCAAATGATTTGAGAATCGGCGATATCATTGAGTCGGTTAACGGAGTTCCGACCGCCGAGATCATCGCGCGACAAATGCCTTATATTTCCGGGTCGAATCGTTCGTCCAAGCTGCGGCAGGCGTATTATTGTCTGCTGAACGGACCGACCGATTCTGCCGAAGTTACCCTCGAACGAAACGGGGAAACAATCAGGAAAACCATAACACGCTACTACGTGAAGGATTTCAAATCTTTTGACGCTCCTCCAATACAAAAAGCTTGGGACATCCTTGACGGCAATATCGGATATGTCAACATGGGGGCTCTGGAATTCGACGTCAAGGCTGTCGACCAGATGATGAAAAGGCTGAAAAGCACCAAGTCGATTATCTTCGACATCCGGAACTATCCAAATGGCACGATGTACCTGATTGCCATGCATCTTCATGCAAAAGAAATTCCATTCGCGAAATTAATCGCTCCGGATCTGGACTATCCCGGCCGGTACAAATGGACACATGACTTAAAATGCGGACCGACACGTCAGAAGTCGCCGTATGCAGGAAAGGTATTACTACTTGTAAACGAAGAAACGCAAAGCCATGCCGAATTTACTACTATGGGACTACAGGTTGGGCCCAACGTCACCACGATCGGAAGCCAGACATCGGGTGCCGACGGCAATGTAAGCTCCCTGATATTTCCAGGCGGATTTGCAACTGGGATATCCGGACTCGGCGTCTTTTATCCCGACGGTACCGAAACACAGCGCAGAGGCGTCAAAATCGATCTTGAAGTCAAACCCACCATACGCGGGATCCGCGAGGGTCGCGACGAAGTGATGGAAAAAGCGCTGGAACTGGCGAACTCGTTCTGAAGTTGGAACGGTCGGAAAAGGCCCCCATCACTTCCGGTCTTCCCCGGAACTGGTTACGTTATAATGGTAACCGTTTTTTCATCTCCTCGACGATATTGAACGCCGCCGGACACATTGCCACATTTTTCAACGTAAGGTGGGTGATTTGCTGGAATTTCTTCCGGTCAGTATGCGGATACTCCCGACAGGCTTTGGGACGCACCTCATAGATCAGACAATAATTCTCGGCATCCAGAAACGTACAGGGCACCGACTGCAACACCCGGTCGCCGTCCTCATCGACCCGCAGATAGGTATCGATGAACTGCTGCGGCTTCAACCGAAGATGCTTCGCAATCCGCTCAATATCCGCTTCGGTAAAAAGCGGCCCGGTCATCTTGCAACAATTGGCGCAGGAAAGACAGTCGGTCCGTTGAAACTCGGCATCGTGTAATTCCTGCATGACATAATCGAGGTTTCGTGGCGGCTTCTTTCGCAATTTCTCGAAGTACTTCCTGTTTTCGTTATGCTTATCTTTGGCCAGGCCAGGCAACTGTTGCAAATCGGGTTTCATACCACAAAAGTATATCCTTTCCCTACATGAACGATCTTTTCGGTAAAGCCATCCTCGACTTTCAAACCGGCAACGCTCCGGAAGACCTTATCACAGAAACCGATATCTCGGAACCAGATGAAATGCCCGTTGCCTACCTGTTTCGCGGCTTTGACGAGATGCCGGTCATTGAGCAAACCGCACTCCGTCTGGCCAAAGGCCGTGTGCTGGATATCGGATGTGGTGCCGGCAGCCACTCCCTTTACCTGCAAAATGAGCGGCAACTCGATGTAACGGCTATCGATGTATCGGAAGGCGCTATCGAGACATGTCGTCGTAGAGGTATTCATAAAGCACGACTTATGAACGTCATGCACCTCGAAAACGAACAGTTCGATACGTTGCTATTGCTCATGAATGGTACGGGCATTTTTGGCACGATGGCTCGGGTGGCTTCTTCCCTACAGCAGCTAAAAAAACTTCTGTCACCGAACGGACAGATTCTGATCGACAGCTCCGATATCCTCTATATGTTCGACACAGATGAAGAGGGCGCCCACTGGATTCCGGCCGATCGATACTATGGCGAACTCACCTTTACGGTTTCCTATAAAGGACAAACCGACCCGTCGTTTCCGTGGCTGTATCTCGACTTCAACACCTTGCAGACGGCCGCACATCACAACGGACTGGCGTGCGAACTGGTGGTAGAAGGTTCGCATTATGACTACCTGGCGCGATTGTCAAACCTGTAGTCCTGACATCGTTTTTCTTATCTTTGAAAGAAAAGCATATGAAGAAGCTTGTGTTACTGGGTCTGCTTGCCCTCGCCTTCAGTTGTTCGTCTGACGACACCGGATCCATGGTGGAAGACGGCGTAAATCCACGTCCGAACCAACAACCTGCTGGCAGTAGCGCCCATGATTTCCTTTCGGCCGATGACTATCAGAGACTCAACGTCGAGATTTTGTATATCGGTCAATACAAACCATCAGATGCCGCCGTAACGTCGCTTCAGAATTTTCTCGAGGCCCGTCTGAACAAACCAGGAGGCATTTTCATCACACAGCGGCAGATAGAGAGCCCCGGCACCTCGCCGTATACCACATCGGAAATACGGAAACTGGAAACCGACAATCGGACGGCATACAACAATTCCGGCGAACTGGCACTCTGCATCCTGTTTGTAGACGGACGCTCGGCCAATGACACAGCGACCGGTGCTGTCTTGGGAACCGCCTATCTCAACACCTCCTGCGTCATCTACGAAAACACGGTGTGGGCGTTCAGCAATGGCGCGAACCTTCCGCCACGGGCCATTATGGAGAGTACGGTCTTGCAACACGAATTATGCCACCTACTCGGGCTTGTTGACTTCGGCACGGATATGGTAACCGATCACGAAGACCCCGACCACATCCGCCACTGCGATAACAACCAATGCCTTATGTTTTGGGCCAGCCAGAACCGCGTGATGAACATGCAGACGTCGGCCGTAC
>DATGXZ010000126.1:0-1951 GCA_035298445.1 Flavobacterium sp. | reverse complement strand
GCTTTCATCTGGTCGAGTTCCCGCGCCAGGCGTTTGCGGTCACCGTATTTTTTCGATCCCAGGATAGCGCCATACCAATAGTTCGCACCGATGTAATAATACGGTTTTCCGTTCTTGGTAAAGTGCGTACCGTCGACGCCTACAAATGCTTTACGATCAACGTGCTGCGCCGTCATCACAGCCGCACACAGCAATAAAGGGAGGAGTTTTTTCATGTTATGGGAAGGTATACATAGAAGGAAGTTCGGAGGCCAAAATCGACCGCGACTTGTTGGTAAAGGTAACAAAATCAGTAGTATTGGATTGACCGGACGGCGGCACGTAATACCCGTCCTGGTTGTTCGACCAAAACATTACATACGCGATCCGGACGTTGTTGTCGGTCAGCGCCGGATACAGGAAGTCGGTAAACCAACCGGTCACCGGCGGCACAGAGGCCGTCACGCGGTAGCCGGTTTCGGTCAGCGCCGCCACCTTCACCCGTGATTCGGCCAACTGGGTGAGATACTGCAATTTCGCATTCGCCCGTCCGGACCCGGTGAGACCCTGGTTGTTGAAATCGCCGTAGTTGTCCATGCCCAGGATATCCACATAGTCATCACCGGGATACCGCGACAAATAGCCGGTTTCGTTGGCATAGGAATTGTCAGGTGAGAACGCATACAACACATTGTGTACATTCTTCGTATCGCGAAGATAGGTCACCGTGAACCGAAAGATGGTCTTATATTCTTCTGCCGTACAATAAGCCGCTCCCCACCAAAACCAATTGCCGTCAAATTCGTGGAAGGGACGGAATATAATCGGAATGGGCTTTCCATTGCTGTCTTTTAGCGATGACAATACCTCCGCCACCTTATCCAATTTTGATTTGAACCACTCGTGATGGCTTCCGCCGGGAAGGATGCTTCGAAATGCGGTTGCCCGATCGGCTTCCGGCATGTCGTTCGCATAAAAACTCGTTTCCTGGTTGGGCTCCCGAAGGTGCCAGCAAAGCGTATTGATCATCCCCTGGGCATAGGCCGCGCGGATATCATCTTTGATGCTCTGTTCCTGTTGATGATACCAGTTACCTGAAGTACCGTCGTTGTTTTTGTCGGTGATGAACATGAAGTCAGAACCCAGCATTGCCGGATCACTTCCCGTAGCTTTCTTCATATCGGACTGCGCGGCATTGTCCTGGAAATACGTATAAAACGCGTCGTGCTGGCCGACCGCAAAACGGGTTTTTGACAGCAGTCGCAAGTTGTAGAAAAGGGCTGCTGTTTCGGAGGTGGCATTGGGGTCAACGAGGTAATCCGCCACATTCTGGGGTGTAACGACATCGGTTGGGGTGGGCGTTCCATTGTTGTTGTCGTCACTTGAGCCGGAGGACGAACACGCCACACAGACCGCCAGGGCCGCGCCGAGTAAAAAAGTAGTTTTCATAGCGTATAGTAGGGCCCTTGGGCCGATTGATTTCAGCGTCTATAACCGGCGCAATAACTCGATACAAGCGCGTCCGTTGTGATACGGACACTTCCAAAAGCCGGCTTTGTCTTTTTCGATGGGCGAACCGTCGGCATACACCCCCCAGCGCCACTCCCCGTTTTCATAATCAAAGAGCGTCGACTGCGTAAACGTCCAGTTCCGATAAACGATGTCGAGGTAGTCTGACTTTTTGGTCAGCTCCCAGGCTTTGTGGAAACCCAACCATAACTCGGCCTGGGGCCACCAGTGTTTCTCGGCAATAAGACGGTCGTCAGCAGGGTCGTATTCGTACCAGAGTCCACCGTCAACATCAAGGCCTTCGCAGGTAGCATCCGCCATCCGCACACAGTGGCGTTGGTAGCGTTTTATTAGCGCGTCATCCCCCATCGCTTCCGCACAGTCGAGCAGCAGCCAGGCCGCCTCGATGTCGTGTCCGTACGACACAACATCCTTCTTCTCAACCCATTCTTCGTTGAAAAAC
>DATGXZ010000125.1:0-3698 GCA_035298445.1 Flavobacterium sp. | reverse complement strand
AAACAGTAAATACACCTTTTCCCGCATGGGAAGGGTTCGCAGCGACTTGAAGAACAATACCAGTTTATAGCCCCGTACCTGTTCCGGAGAACTATGCCTACGCTTGACCAGCATGATGGTTGGCGAGGGTTTTGGCTGTATGGCATCCCCTTCCCACGGATGACGGAATCGGGTGCGGAATCCTCCAATCGGGGCATTGAGATGCGTCAATACCGGATAAGGCACGTAAAGTATGTCGACCCCCCTATAGCGGAGCTGCATGCCATAATCGGTGTCTTCCCCATAGCCGAACTCCAATGCCATATCAAATCGCGGCATAGGGTCCTGGCGTTTTATGAAACTACAGTTTGTACCGAATATGGAGGTTTGGTGAACCGAATCGAACACATTCTGTGCACCCACTGACAGGCAGTTTAGCATAATACCATCAGCCCCATACTGACGGGCACTATTGAGCGCTCCCGATAGGGTATCGGGCGGTAGGCGGATATCATCATCCGCGAAGAAAATCCATTCAGACGACACCTGTTCCAGCGCAATATTTCGGGCATTGCAGGCACCCGCCTGATGAAGGAAAGTATGGTGTATGCCGAAAGGCCACTTTTCGGTATGGATATAGCCCAGTGCGGAGGTACTGCCCGGCTCGGGGTTTTGCTCTACCAGAATGACGTTTTTGGGATGATAATCCTGGGCGGCGAGGTCCTTTAGTACATCATAGAGATACGCACTTCGCCCTATGGTAGGGATCACGACATCGACGGTACCTTCGCGCACTACCTGACGTGTACTGCTCTGGCGGGTCGTAAAACGCTCGCAGGCGCCTGAGTGTTTGGGAACTCGTAGCCCCGATAAAAAAGCAAAGAACACGAGGCGGCGTTCAAAGAAAAGGAGGCACAGCAACAGGAATGAAGACCAGTAATGTCCGTGATGGCGGGATACGAACCGAAACAGGTCATGATACGTACCGCGGGGGGGTATTTTTACGTCGTGCCTTGTAAGCAGACGCGGTTCTGAGAGACAGATCAAGCCATTTACCTGGGCAATCTTACAGGTAGTGGCGAGGAACTCATCGAAAGACCTGACTTCGGCCCCAATTGCCAGTAGCTGTTCCATCGTTTCAGAATGGACCGCTCCTATATTACTGCTCATCCGCCAGGTCGGAAAGGGCACATCCCTGGGAAACGATACAAAAGATGCACCTTCTACATAGCCCAACGCATCGGGCAAAAAAACACCTCCGGCATCGTAGGAAATAAGCATGGCCTGATGGTGCAACAGTTCCTCCGTCCTATCGCGGTCGAAATAAGGCCACAAAGACTCATGGCACCACACTATCGTACCCCTCGCTTTCCGGGTAGCTTCCCGTACGGCAGATAAGAGCGTTACGTTGGCACCAATTCCGTCGCAGCCCTCAACTGCCACTACACGGCCCGAATTATGAACGATTACTACCATTTTCCAGTGTCTGTTTGTAAAAGGCGATGTTAGCTTCGGCCACTTCTTTGCTGTCGAAATGGGCGGCCACGAATTCGCGTGCCGCGGCACCGATCCGTGACGTGCGGTTTGTGTCGGTAAGCAGTTGTACGACTGCCGATGCAAAAGTCGACGCATCCCGTGGGTTGACCAACAGGCCACTCTCGCCGTCTACCATCAGTTCATTTGCCCAACCTATATTACTGTTGACTACCGCTTTCTTCATTGCCATACATTCAACCGTCACCATCCCAAAGGTCTCGGCGAAAGTCGGGAACACACAGACATGGGCCCGTCGGATAGCGTTTCGAACTTCGGCATAGGGCATGCTACCGGCATAGGTAACATGAGGACGGTCATCAGGTTCGAGCATTTCAAACAGCATTTTCAGTGTAGAAGGCGCTCCGGTTAGCTTATCTGACGAGTCTGCACCGATAATCAAAAGACGTGACTGTGGCACTTGTTCGCGTATAAGGCGAAAGATCCGGGGCAATTCCAACACGCCTTTCTTTCGAATCACCGTTCCGAGATACAACACGTTGTAAGGCTCATAATCTGTGGGATCGGGATTCTGGAAATGGGCAAGATCAAGCCCATACGGAATTACCTTAACGGGTTTCTCCAAACGGAACAGCTTTGACGATACGGCTCCTGCAAACCTGCTGGGAGCTATAAAGGCATCCGCCCTTCGGGCTGCCAAATACTCAAAAATCCGGTTCTTAATTTTCTGTTTACGTTCCTCTATATGACAGAAATAGGTATCACTCCCATGAAACCGCATCACGACAGGAATATCGAGTTTCATGAAGGCGGAAATACCCGTCCAGTCCGGAACCTCAACCAGATCAACACCTCGTTCCACAATCAACTTCTGTACTTCCTTCGCAATGTAGACACGGTGTAAGTACCATCCCGCCAACGGAAACCGCAGGGTCCTGAGAGCATGGATGGCGATGCCGTCTTCCTCAAAATGAGCCGACGCAGGCTGGCCATACACTAGGATCGTCACCTGCACGCCCTGATGCGTCAATGCCCTGGCAAGATTGCGCGTACTGGTACCTAAACCTCCACTGGGCCCAAGGCTACTGTGTGGATATTCGGGGAGGAGAAACGCTATGTGCACGGTTACAGTTTTTTTGAAAGTACGCTTTCGATCCCGTCCCAGATGCGGGAGGACGCTTTTGTCGTATCAGGTCCCACGACAATATCAAACCACCGAAGTCCGTCGGGCACGTTGGTCGTTTTTCCATCGAGGATATCCGCCGTCAATTGTGCGAGGTCCTTCTTATTCCGGCACCAAAGTGCGGCATCGGGCGATGGCATCGAGCGAAAGTGGATATACTTATAATTCTGTCCGATATCCCGGATTCCCTTCTTCAACTGGGGCTGTTCGTAGTCGAAAAATACACAGGATTTATGGTGTGCGACAAAATCGAATACCATCGATGACGCCACATTGGCTACGAATTCTGTATGCTCACAAATGGTGGCCTGAAGGGCAAAATCTTCCTTCGATGGCATGATTTCATTCCAACTGGAACCCACCGGTCGCCAAAGCGGGTCAATAGAGGTGATGACATCCGAATAGGTTTCGAGAATGGGCTGATACCGGTCGGTAAAATCAACAGGGCATTTCCTGTAAATAATACCCAGGTTACGCCCCGACGCATTTAGTGCGCGTACGGCAAGGGCCAGGTCTTCGAGGTAATACTGGTCGAGCGGAGAGGTTACGATGTCATCTCCTGAAAAACAGATGTACTGTTTGGACATGTCCAGGCCATGGCGCTCAAAAAAAGACGCCTTTGGTTCAATGAGATTTTTGTCGAAATGGCTGGCAAACTGTGGAGTGCCCGTTACAAAAACCTGTTCTTCCTTCACGTAGGGGCAGTAGCGCAGCAGTTCCCGTTTCATGTGATCACTCCAGACGAAATAATAATCCGTTTCGATGACGGTCGTCGCCTTGGGGAGGTTGTCCCAAGAAAAAATAAAAGTTCCGGTCGGTATACCCAGGTCCTGGGCTGCCAAAATAGGCGCGATGGCCTGTGAAGGACGTTGGTTGGTGCAAAAAACAAAGGCGGGCTTTCCTTCCTGCAGTTGGCGGTGGCAGTAGGCGTATTTGGGGCTTTTACGCTCACGTGCCCGAATTTGCTTCCGGATGCGTTCGACACCCCGGGGGCTCGACGATGTTGCGACTAGGAAATCCGATAGCAGGCTTTTCGCCGTAT
>DATGXZ010000124.1:0-2290 GCA_035298445.1 Flavobacterium sp. | reverse complement strand
CCCGCCGTTATGGAGGTGACGGGCAAGACCTTCCCGATGGACGTCCGCCACGACTTCGACGGCAATCCGTGCAGCCACCGTAAGGCACACAATATATACGGCACGCAAATGGCCCGCGCCACCTATGAAGGGGTGAAGCGTTTTGCCTATCCGAAGCGTCCGTTCATCATCACCCGCTCGGCCTATTCCGGCGCGCAGCGGTTTACCTCTTCCTGGACGGGCGATAACGTCGCCTCATGGGAACACCTTTGGATCGCTAACATCCAGATGCAACGGATGTCGCTCTCCGGTATGGGCTTCACCGGATCGGATATCGGCGGATTTGCCGAGCAACCATCCGGCGAACTTTATGCCCGTTGGATCCAATTAGGCGTATTCCATCCGTTTTGCCGTACGCACTCTTCCGGCGACCATGGCGACCAGGAACCGTGGTCATTCGACCAGGAGGTGATTGACATCACCCGCAAGTTCGTTTCCCTTCGCTACCAACTCCTGCCGTATCTCTACACCATGTTCTGGGAATACATCCAGGACGGTGTGCCGATGCTCAAGCCGTTGTTTTATTTCGACCAGGAAGATGCGCAGACGCACTACCGTACCGACGAATTCCTCTTCGGTAACCACATTCTCGTGTGTCCGATCCTCGAACCGAACGCCCAGGGCCGCCGGATGTACCTACCGAAAGGGAACTGGTACAACTACTGGACGGGCGAGCTTACACCCGGCAAACGCGAATTGTGGGTCCGCACCGCCTATGACGAAATACCGCTCTTCATCAAAGAAGGGGCGATCATTCCGAAGTATCCGGTGCAGCAGTATGTGGATGAAGTAGAGTTGAACGAGATCACCCTTGACGTCTATTACAAACTCGGCAAGGAAAAATCGTATCTCTACGAAGATTCCCACGACGGTTACGACTACAACAAAGGACGTTACAGCGTTTCGACCTTCAGCCTGAACGGCCGCGAGAACCAATTGATTTTCCAGCAGCATAAGGAAGGGAAGTTCGAATTGCCGTATAGCAAATTCCGGATTCACCTTCACGGGTTGCCGTTTGAAATCCACTCCATTTATATCGACAACGAACGTGCGACCTACGCCCTGGCGGAAGACGGAACACTGCTGGTCGACAAAGATTTCACCGAAATACACATCACGGGCAAGGATTTGTCTAAGTAATGGAATAATCACGTACAGGAAACCGGGTAAATGCCCGGTTTTTTTATTTGGTATAGATGTTTCCCATCGTGGGTCGATCCCTTCTAACCCACGAATTTTTAAACGAATTGCCGTCTTTCTGTAAGAAAAGGTCGGGATATTATCCTAATTTTACCCCCGTCGTAAAACCCTCCCATTTATGAAACGAATTCTGGTCTCCTTCGGAACCCTTGTTTTGGCGGCAGTAATTTACTCCTGCGCAACCAACCCCTTTACAGGAAAAAAATATGCGAATATTGTAAGCAACAGCGAGTTGTTCCCGCTGGCGTTCTCGCAATACGGAGAATTCCTGAAAGAAAATAAAGTCATCAGTGCAACACCGGCGGCCCGACAGGTCGAATCGGTGGGACTGAAAATCAAGGGCGCCGCGGAACGCTACCTGACCTCGATCGGACAGAAAGACTACCTGAACGGATATGCCTGGGAATATAAATTGGTCGAAGACAAAGCCGTGAACGCCTGGTGTATGCCCGGAGGCAAAATCGTCGTATACAGTGGCATATTGCCCATTACGAAGGATGATGCCGGACTCGCCACGGTGATGGGACACGAAGTCGCACACGCACTGTCCAACCACGGGGCGCAACGGATGACGGCCGCACAGGGGCAGCAACTCGGTGCCGCCGCACTTTCCGTCGCTACCGCAGGCAAGGCTCCGGAAACCCAACAACTATTCATGACCGCATACGGCCTCACCTCAGAAGTGGGCGTCATGCTGCCCTTCAGCCGCAGCCACGAAAGCGAAGCCGACGAAATCGGCCTGACCCTTATGGCCATCGCCGGTTATAATCCTGAAAAGGCCATCGAATTCTGGCAACGCATGTCGGCCCAAGGCAAAGGTGGCCCGCCGGAATTCCTCAGCACCCACCCGTCAGATGCGACCCGTATCGCCAACCTACGGAAACTAATACCAAAGGCAAAAGCGACGGCAGCGAAGTTTGGGGTAGTGTTTTAGTAGTTGAAAGTCGAAAGTTGAAAGTCGAAAGTTAGGAAGATAGGAAAATCGGGAGAAAGGTAGTAAGCAACTCCCACAGCAACAGCGACTGGCTATCGCTCACTGCCCACTGCCAAC